>CATMNW010000085.1 GCA_950071875.1 uncultured Erythrobacteraceae bacterium
GCGGTCGCTTCGTGCTGTTCGAACACAATCCCTGGAACCCGCTGACCCAACACGCTGTGCGCACCTGCCCATTCGACGAGAACGCCGTCCTTATTTCAGGTCCGGAAATGCGTCGACGCTTTCAGGCTGCGGGATTCGACGAGATCGTGCTCGATTACCGGATGTTCTTCCCCGCCGCACTCGGTCGGCTGCGCCCGCTCGAACGGCACCTTTCGTGGCTTCCGGCAGGCGCGCAATATTCGCTGATCGCCCGGTAGGCCGGGCATGAGGGCACAGCTTGGCCGTTTCGGATTGGCGGGGATTGCCAACACCCTTGTGGGTTATGGGGTCATCATAGCTGGCATTCTGGTGGGTCTTGGTGACTACGTGGCCAATGCCCTTGGATATGCTGTAGGCCTGATCGTGTCTTTCATACTCAATCGCCGCTTCACCTTCCGGATACGCGGCGCTGTAGAACGTGCGGAGGTCGCGCGTTTTCTGGTCGCGGTCGGTATCGCCTATCTCGGAAACCTGGCAGTCCTGACGATCTGCCGGGACCTGTTGGGCCCGGATAATCCCATCGCCCACCTGCCCGCCATCGCGACCTATACCGTGCTTTTCTATCTTCTGAGTGCCCGCTTCGTTTTCGGCGGCCGGCGGAGCGTCTGACTGTGGCGCCAAAGAGCGAGCGGTTGATCGCGTCCCCTTTTTTTCCGATCATCCTGATTGGTATTGCCCTGATACCGCTGGCTGCCGTCGATTTCCCGCCACTGGTAGACGTATTCGGCCATCTTGGCCGCTATGCTATCCAGACTGATCTTGCGAACCGACCTGAACTGCATCCCTATTTCAGCTACGAATGGCAACTGGTGGGAAATCTCGGCGTCGACCTGATTGTCCAGTTTCTCACTCCACTTATCGGCCTCGAGCCAGCAGTGAAATGCTCGATCTATTTGACCCAGCTCGTGGCAGCAACCGGGATACTGAGCATCAGCAAAACCATACACGGACGCATCACACCCTTTTCAATATGCGCCCTTCCGCTGATTTATTCCTACCCGTTCCAGCACGGCTTCCTCAATTTCTGCCTTTCGATGGCATTGGCGATGCTTGCCTTTTCTATCTGGCTCGTCTTGCGCCGCAGGCGTCCCGGGTGGCTGCCGGTACTGTTCCTTCTAGTTGCGGGACTGCTTGTCTGGCTTTGCCATGCATTCGGCTGGGCGTTCCTCGGTATCCTGTGTGGCACCGCTTCGCTGCACGAACGCTGGCAGCAGGGGTACCGCGGCACTTCGTTGGTGCTGAAAGTCATAGCAGATTGCGCAGTCCTCCTTCTTGCGCTCGTTCCCATGCTGCTCTGGCGCTCTGCGGCCGACAGCGGCGGGACTGGCGAATGGGCCATCCTGCGCAAGATCATGTGGGCAATTTCGGTTCTGCGTTCCGGATGGGCGGTGATCGATTTGCTGTCGGCGGGTTTCCTGATGCTCGTCATTGGCTTCGGGATTGAGTGGAAGCCTGTTCGCATGCACGGCGCTCTGGCCCTGGCTGCGTTAGCATGTCTCGTCTTCTTTTTAATTCTCCCGGCAAGACTATTCGGGTCGTTCTATGCCGACATGCGCCTGTTTCCCTATACATTTGTCGTGGCGCTCCTCGCACTTACTCCGACTGAGGAGGCGCAGCCGTGGCGCAAGCCTCTTATGATGGCCGCGCTCGGCTTTTTCGCCCTACGGATCGGGGTCAATACAGTTGATTTCATCGACAAGGATCGGGAGGTGCAAGCCAACTTACAGGCACTGGACGCGATTCCGGTTGGCGCACGAGTAGTCAATTTCGCTGTCGAGGACTGCGGCTTCCAGTGGCGCCTCAACCCGATGCGCCATCTGGGCAGCTTTGCAATCGCGCGACGAAGCGCCTTTACCAACGACCAGTGGGAAATTTCCGGGGCCAACGCACTCACAATCCACTATCCGGCTGGAGGTGAATTCGTACGTGACCCGTCGCAAACGGTCACACTGCTTGCCTGCCCCGGCGCTGGGGTGCCATCGCTGGCCGAGGCTCTAGGGCACCTACCGGTCGGTGCCTTCACCCACGTTTGGATACATGGCACCGATCCCGCTGCAATCGAGCTTCCCTTTCCCGCGCGCGCAGAGTGGCGCGGTGAAAACGGCGTGGTCTTCGCGGTCTGGAACTAGAAAACTAGGCGGAAGCCCGGTCGGCAGTGGGTCGTTTCGCAGTGATCCGTGTCATCCAGGCCCGCAAATCTCGGCTGCGATACTCGGTGATCCGTGCGATCAGCGAGCAGGCACCGATGATCCCACCAGCCAGCGCAAGGAAGAGCACCGGATTGCTACCCGCCCCGATGTCCAGCGCCGAAAACGCCGACAACATCGGCCAGTGCAGGATGTAGAGCGAGAAGCTGAAGCCTGCTAGCCACTGGATCGGCCCTTTCGAGCGTTCGAGCGCGCTTGAAATCCGCTCGGCAAAAGGGCGCGCGGCGATAAAAATCAGCGCGATGCCGATGCCAAAGACGATGTCGGTGAGGAAGAATTCGCTCATGCGGGCAAAATAGCCGAAGGCCGCATGAAAGTTGAAAGCCATGTCCTGCGCGGGCGGGGCATAGCGTTGCGACAGCCTTAGCAGGAGGATACCGCCCAAGGCAACCGCGAGCGCAGATAGGCCTTTGGGTTCCCAGCGCGTGCCGTGGCGTACCAGCGCTGCCCCTGTCAGCCAGATCGGGAGCATCAGCAAAATGCGCCAGCCAGCGATCAGCGATAGTGCAGCAACCCAGATTATCCGTTGTTTACCCGTGAAGAAGAAGGCGGCCCCGAAAATTACATAGAACCACACCTCGTAAGTCAGCGACCAGTAGGGCGGGTTCCACAAGGGACCGACGCCGTCCCCGCTTTCGCTCAGGAACAGGACGGGAAGCAGCACGGCCTCCAGCGAGAACTGGTTGTAGAGATCGGGCGCAACCAGCGGAGTGAGGCCGCGGCTCGCAAGCGCAAGGTAAATGGCGGTCGAAAAGGCCACGGCAAAGAGCGACACGGGCACGATGCGGGCGGCACGCGCGATGGCATAGTCGCGCAGGGTGTAATTCCCCGCATTGACCGAATGGGCGATCACGAGGCCCGACAGGACGAAGAACACGATTACCGCATAATGCTGGACTGTCGGCCCGAAGGGATAGGGCCCGGTATAGATTTCCATCTGGACCGCGTGTCCGCCAAGCACCAGCAGGGCGGCAATGGCGCGTACTGCGTCGAGCAGGATCGACAGGGCCGGCGTAATGAACTGCGGTCTTTCCATCGCGCTGCTGTGGACGATCATGCTTGAAATCGCGTTAATCGGGTGCGCCAAAGCGCTCGGGAAAGGCGAGACGTTCGGCATAGTCCTGCGAAACTGCCGGAATGAAATGCACCCCGTCATAGGTAAAACCTGCCTCCAGCGGCGGGACGGGAAGCGGCCTCGTCCCGCGGCGAGCGGCAAGTTCGGCGATGTAGGCATTCAGTGCCGCCGTCATCTGCGGATCATAGTTGTTCCCGCCCGGCTCCACCCCGGGTTCCGCAGGCCAGATTGCCGCGATATTGAGCCTATCGCGGTCGCAATCGCGCATGATCCGGCCCAACGCAGCGCGGGATGCGGGCTCGTCATGTTCGTAGGGCTTGGTATCGTTGATCCCCAGCGCGACGGTGACCTGCGCATCGGAGATCCGGCAAAGCAGACCCGAAACCCGCGCGACATGGCGCGAAGTTGCGCCCCCATAGCCTGCGAACAGGCTCCCCTCTGGCGCAGTGGCAAACTGGACCCGGCTGTCCCCGATCACGAGGCGTGTGGCAAAGGGTGCCTTCACCAGCACTTCGGCTGTTCGGATCACGTTGTGCGGAGCCAGCGAAAACGGCGCTATGGCCCAGGCGGAGACGGCAAACAGCACGGCCAGCAGCCCGAGAAAGACCCACGAAACGATACCGGCTAACAGTTTCACACGCTGCAACATGAGCAGCGCCATAGGCACATAATGTTCAGAAATGCTTTCCGGGCGAACGCCCTGCACGCCACCAGCAGAGCGGAATATTAACCATCGTGTGCCACAGCCGAGGCTGGAGGACCCGAGCCCGATGGCGACAGCCGCAACCCGCCCGACATTTGCAAAACCGGCATCGCATACAGTGCAGCATGACGCAGCCGCTCTGGTCGTGCTCGCGATTGTCGTCGTGGCCGTGCGAATGCCGTGGCTTGGGCATCCCGTCGCGACAGCGGATGAACAGCTTTATTCGCTAATCGGCAATGCCCTGGCCGGGGGCACCCTGCCCTATGGCGAGTTATGGGATCGCAAGCCCTTCGGCCTGTTTGCGCTGTTCGGCCTTGCCCATGCGGTGGCGGGTCCGTCACCCGCGGCATATCAGGTTCTTGCAGCGATATTCACATTGGCCGGCGCCTGGCTCACCATGCTGCTGGCTCGCCCACTGGTCGACCGTGCGACCGCAGCCGGCGCTGGCGTGCTCTATGTCCTGCTGATGGGTGTCTATGGCAGTCATTCGGGCCAGTCGGAGACATTCCATGTTCCGATGATCCTGCTAAGTGCGCTGCTCTTGCGCGATCCGCTTCATCCCAGGGCACTCGGTCGCGCATGCGCAGCCATGCTGATCGGCGGGGTGGCCCTGCAGGTCAAATACACCGTGTTGCCGCAATGCCTGGTGCTGGGCGGGTGGTTTCTCTGGAACCGCCACAAGGCAGGGGACAGCGGTCCAAAGCTGATCATGCTTGCTGCATTGTCGGCCGCGCTGGGCATTCTCCCGACTGTTCTGGCGGGAACGGGGTTCGCGGTCGCCGGGCAATGGGATGCATTCGCCCATGCCAATTTCCTGTCGTTCTTCGACCGGGCTCCGGCCGATGCCGGACGACTGCATGCCGACCTTGCGGTCCAGTTCCTGCCACTTGCGCTTCTTGCCTCATGCGGGGTCTACGCAGCGTTACGGCTCAATCCGCCGCGCGATCTGCCGTATTACCGGTTCATCCTTCTGCTGCTGGGTGGAGCAACCGCCACCGCTTTCCTTCCGGGCACGGTCTATGCCTATTACTTCGCCGCCGCAGTCCCGGCGTGCGTGCTCGCTGCCCTCCCCCTGCTGGACAGGACCGCACCATCGCGCTGGGTGCCTCTGGCGGTTTTCATCGCCGCGCTGGCATGGATGCAGCTACAACCTTCGAAATGGGAAGAAAGGGCAGCGGATTCCGGTGCGTTCGACCGACTGACAGCAGCGATCTCGCCATTGGTGAATGCAGAGGATGAATGCCTCTGGATTCACGATGGGCCTGCCGCGCTCTACCGCGCAACGGGAAGCTGCTTTCCCACCCGCTTCATCTATCCGGACCATCTCAACAATCTGCTGGAACGGGACGCCCTGGGCGTTTCGCAAACGGGCGAAGTCAGGCGTATCCTGCTCGAAAGCCCGCCTGTCATTGTGACCGCCGCAAGCGCCCTGACGCCGCAGAACGAGCAGGTCCGCAGACAGGTAATGGAAAAAATCGCGGCAAGTTACGAACCCATCGCCCGGGAAACGGTTCAGGACCGCGAATATACTGCGTGGGGATTGAGGACGGCAACCGACTGACATCTTGCCCGGTGCGCCGCGATACCGCATGTCTCTCCCGCAACTGAGGGAGACACCCACTTGAAACTCGTATCCACGCTGGCCATTGCCGCTGCCATGACAATTGCAAACGCTACGCCAGCCGCCGCGCAGGACGGTATCCCCGGTCCCGAACAGGACAGCTACATCTGGCTGGAAGAAGCCCGCAGCGACGAAGCGCTTGCGTGGGTCCGCGCCGAAAACGAGCGGACGATGGACCTGCTGGCGGGCGATCCCCGCTATGAAGAGGTCAAGGCCGAAGCCCTGGCGATCTACGACAGCGAAGACCGCATCCCCTATGTTACCATCCGGCCCGACGGATTGTACAATTTCTGGCAGGACAAGGACAACCCACGCGGACTGGTGCGCCGCACCACCCTCGAAAGCTATCGCACCGACAATCCCGAATGGGAAACGGTGCTGGATGTGGACGCTTTGGCCGAAGCCGAAGGCCGCGAATGGGTCTACAAGGGTTCGACCTGCCTGCCGCCCGAACAGCGCCTGTGTATGATCGCCCTTTCCGACGGGGGCGAAGATGCCACCGTGATGCGCGAATTCGACATGATCGCGGGCGAATTCGTCGAAGGCGGCTTCACGCTCGACCAGAAAAGCCAGGGCGGCATCGAATGGATCGATGCCGATACGCTTCTCGTCAGTCGCGATTTCGGCGAAGGTACGCTGACCGAAAGCCTTTATCCGCGCACCAGCCGTATCTGGAAACGCGGAACGCCAATCGAAGACGCGCAGGAAATCTGGCGCGGCGAGGAAGCGGATGTGTGGTCATCTGCCGCGCTGTTGCGCGATCATACTGGCACGCTGCACGGCTACTATGCCTTCCGCGCGACCAGTTTTCACGAATCCGAATATTTCTGGCTGAAGGATGGCGAATGGCTCCGTCTCGACATCCCTCTCAAGGCCACACCTTACGGGCTGATCGACGGCCAGTTACTGTTCTCGACCGATGTGGACTGGGAAACGCAAGGCCAGGTGTTCCCGGCCGATGCGCTTGTCTCGGTCGATCTCGAGGCGTTCAAAGCCGATCCTAATGGCGCGGCCAAGTCGCTCGTCTGGGCACCGCAGGACAGGCAGACCAAGGAAGATGCCTCGAACACCGCGGAAAGCCTCTATGTCAGCCTGCTCGACAATGTGCGCGGCAGGGTATTGAAATTCGACCACGTCGATGGCGAATGGGTAACCACCGAGATCGACCTGCCCGAAAACGCCACGATCGGGGTGCAGGCCGCATCGGATAGCTCGGACGAGATCATGTACTCGGTCACCGACTTCCTGACGCCTTCGACGCTCTACTACGCCGACGGCAGCGGCGCGCCCGAAGTCATCAAGACATCGCCCGCCTATTTCGACGCTGCGGGCATGGAGGTCGAACAGTTCGAAGCGACCAGTGCAGACGGGACGAAGATTCCCTACTTCCTCGTCAAGCCCAAGGGCATGGTGATGGATGGAACCAACCCCACCCTGCTGACAGGTTACGGTGGCTTCCAGGTGCCCCGCCTGCCGTCCTACCTCGGTTCGATCGGCAAGATCTGGCTCGAACGTGGCGGTGCCTACATCCTTGGCAACATGCGCGGGGGCGGCGAATTCGGCCCCGGCTGGCACCAGAGCGCGATCCGCGAGAACAAGCAGCGCACATGGGATGATTTCATCGCCATTGCCGAAGATGCGATTGCGCGCGGGATCACATCTGCGGAACATCTCGGCATTCAGGGCGGCAGCCAGGGCGGACTGCTCGTCGGTACGGCGTTCACCCAGCGGCCCGACCTGTTCAATGGCGCGATCGTGCAGATCCCGCTGTTCGACATGCTGCGCTATCACCTGATCGGTCGCGGCGCTTCGTGGACCGGTGAATATGGCGATCCGCGCAATGCGGAAGAGCGCGCCTGGATCGAACCTTATTCGCCCTACCAGAAGCTGCTTGAGGGCAAGGATTATCCCGCGCCCTTCTTCTGGGCTTCGACCGCCGACGATCGCACCCATCCGGCCCATGCGCGCAAGGGCGCGGCGCGGGTCAAGGAACTGGGGCAGGAGTACTTCTACTTCGAAGACATGACCGGCGGCCATTCCGGCGGTGTCGACAACGAACAGCGCGCCAAGATACAGGCCTTGCAGATGGTTTACCTGCTGCAGCGACTGGCCGACTGAGCAGGGTTTTCAAGGCTCGCGCATATTGACGGGCGGTCCATCTGGGCCGCCCGTTTTCTATTCGACGGGTATCATGACCTCGTTACGCCGCAGCGGCGGCGGGACCATTGGCGCATCGTAGAACGCGAACTCGGCCGGTCCCGACGCAGTCAGGTCCTTTTGCGCCAGCCATTCGCGCAACGCGCCCCCCTTCTCTGCCAGATCCGCACTGTTGCCATTGCCGGAAAACCGGATCGCCGCGACGCGTCTCGTTGGCATTTCGACGAGGGTGATGTCTTCGGGCGGTGTCGGCAGCGTTTCCATCGTGTATTTCGCCGGCATGACGAAACGCGTGCGCCATTGACCGGTCGCATCGCCGCCATCCTGCAGTACCGGCGCAGTCATCGCAATTTCCCCGCTCTGGTCCTGCATGACGGGGCTGGTCATCGCGATCTCCTCGCCCGGTCGATCTTCGGCAAAGATATATGCTGCCAGCCTGCGGAACCCTGCGTTGAGGGCAGGCCGCCGGTCGCCCGTATGGGTGACTTCGGCCACGATCATCGGGGCGTATTCGCGCAGTTCGACGTCGCCGCTTTTCTCGATAAGGCGATATGGCGGCTGGTCCACGGCCTGTCGGTAGTAGGCAAAAGCGGCAGTCGCTCCTACGGCGACGACGCCCAGACCGATTGCAGCGGCTTTCCAGATCTTCATACCGAACGCTCCTTGGTTGACGATCTTCAACGCCCCTCGCCTTCGGGTGTTTCACATTATCGTGCGCGCCGGAGAGGAGTCCTGCCCCGAGTCCAGCGAGGACGAAGAGGACATGCTCGACCTGGCTTTCGGCCTGACCCGCACGTCGCGTCTGGGCTGCCAGATTATCATGACCGAAGCGCTCGA
>CATMNW010000086.1 GCA_950071875.1 uncultured Erythrobacteraceae bacterium
CCCGACCATCCCTTTCCCGCCACGGCCACACAGGTTCAGGCGGCGCTGGGTTGCGGTGGCGGTGTCGCTTTCGACGTCCAGGCCGTGTGCTCGGGCTTCCTTTACGCGCTGGCCACAGCCGATTCGCTCCTGCGGACCGGCATGGCGAAGAAGGCGCTGGTGATCGGGTCCGAAACCTTCAGCCGCATTCTCGACTGGGATGATCGCACGACCTGCGTACTCTTCGGCGATGGCGCGGGCGCAATCGTGCTCGAGGCGAAGGACGTGGCCCAAGACGGCCCGGGCATCCTCGCCAGCCGCCTCCATGCAGAAGGCGCGCACAAGGACATGCTCTATGTCGATGGCGGACCGTCCACTACGGGTACCGTCGGCAAGCTGCGCATGAAGGGCCGCGAGGTTTTCCGCCACGCCGTGGTCAATCTGGCCGACGTGCTGCGCGAAGTGCTCGAAGAAACCGGTATGAATGCCGCGGACATCGACTGGGTGGTGCCGCATCAGGCCAATGCCCGCATTCTCGATGCCACCGCGCGGAAACTCGATCTGCCATCCGAAAAGGTGGTCGTCACCGTCGATCGTCATGCCAACACCTCGGCCGCGTCCGTGCCGCTGGCGCTCGACACGGCCGTGCAGGATGGACGTATCAAACAGGGCGATCTCGTCATGTTCGAAGCGATGGGTGGCGGCTTCACATGGGGCGCATCGCTCGCACGTATGTAGGTGCGGCCAAAAATACGCCGAGCCGATTTGCCAGAACTGCGGCAAACCTCTATATTGCTTGGCGAAGTTTGAATTTGGGTCGCATTCTCGCTCAGGGTCGCATCTGGGGGGAAAGAAAGAATGAATATTATGCGTTCCGTAGGCACACTGACACGGGCCGACCTCGCTGAAACCATCAACCGCAAGATGGGTCTCAGCCGCGCTGAATCGCTCGACATGGTCGAAGCGATCCTGGCCAAGATCTGCGATGCTCTGTCCGATGGCGAAAACGTGAAGATCTCCGGTTTCGGCAGCTTCGTTCTGCGCGACAAGTCGGAACGGGTCGGCCGCAATCCCAAGACCGGGGTCGAAGTGCCGATCACGCCGCGCCGCGTGATGACCTTCCGCGCCAGTCAGCTCCTGAAAGAGCGGATCGCGAACGGCTGAGGATATCCGCATGGCGAGTTTCGACGACGGTAAGGACAGCGGCGCTCTGCGCACCATTGGCGAAGTCGCCAAGGCCACCGGCATCAAACCGCATGTGCTGCGTTATTGGGAACAGCAGTTCCCCACGCTCAGGCCGCTCACCCGCAGCGGCGGGCGGCGCTATTACCGGCCCGAAGATATCGAACTGGTCGAACGCATCGAGCGCCTCGTCAATCGCGAAGGCTATACGCTGAAAGGCGCGAAAGCCGCCTTGCGCGGCGCGTCCGATCAGCAGGCGGTACCGCAGGGAGCGGCAGCGCCGGAATCGCCGCCAGCCGCTGACCTGCTCCGCCAGCTCGAAGCAATCCGCAACGATCTCAAGGCGGCCCTCGCGGTCTGAAACCGATTTCTCGCGGCTCCGGAGCGTAGGGCCGCGATGCCGTGGTTGCCGTGCCGAGGTAAAGTCGGCCCGAATAGGGGGCATCGGGATCTTCTTCGATCACCGAAGATGGCTCGGGAATTGCAACGAGCACTGCCGAGAGAACGGCGGAACAAAGAAGCAAGTTCATCCACATTCTCGTCCGCTTGACAGCGAAGTGCTGTCGAGCACGCTGCCTGCTTCCCACCTCAATTCGCGACAGTTTAGCACCGTGCCAAGAGCGGACAGTCAGGTAACGACCCCATTGCCGACTTAGGTGCCGCCGTGCATTTATCAGCGGTGGAGGTTCGCCTGTGTTGCAAAAAGACGATCTAGAACATCCAGTGCCTGAACAGTGGCGGGCGACATTCACACAAATCGCCGATGCCTTTGCCGCTGGCGACTTTCAACTTGGACAATGCCCGATTGAGGGGGTTCAGCGGGTGGACCAAGCCACCGCGGAACTAATCGCCGAAAACGTTGCGGCCTACGGAGAGCGGCTAGCTTCCCTCGACGACGCTACTTGGCAACGATCGGTTTACCGGTGGATGGACGGGTATTGGCAGGTGCTTGTTGACCTTAGCACTCATGGCGAGCCGGTCAGCGACCTGACACTCCATGCGAAGATTTTTGAGGGAAACGATCCTCGCCTAGAGGTCTACTCTGCTCACGTGCCCTAAGTCCGCTTCCCACCCTCATTGCAGACCTTCTCGCGTGGTGTCGGAGCGCCTAAAAGCTGACTGTCCGATAATTGAGCAAGCGCGACAATAGCGGTCCGGCTGCTACCGACCCCATTGCGGACACTCCAAATTGCCGTAGGTAATGGCGATAGCCATTGATGTCAGAGCCGCAGTGAGGTTTTCGTGGGCGTAGGACTGTTTTTGTTCGGGTCATGCGCCGCCGCCTTCGTGGCAAGTTTTCTTGCTCATGGATTTCTGACTTCAACACGCTGGAAGTTAGTGGCTGCCGTCGCCTTGCTTCCGTGCTTAGTCTCACTCGCAGCAGGTTCCGGATCAGTTCGCTTTACTGAGTTCGTCTTCGGTTTCAGCCTTGCAGGTTCTGCTCTTGGCGCTCTCGCGGTCGCTGGCCTTAGGTTGGTGAAAGCTCGGCTCGGATAATTAATTCGAATGTCCGCTTCCCACCCTCAATTCAGACCTTCCCGACTACATGCGGAGCGCTTCAAAGGCGACCGTCCGATATTCTAGCAAGCGCGACAAAAGCTGCCCGGCTGCTAACGACCCCATTGCGGACATTGCCTGCTACTGTACAAACATCGCATAAAATGGACGAGACAGAACCCCTTGGCATGCGCCGCATGACGTTGGGCCTTGTTTTTGGCTCACTGGTCGGCTTGCTGTCTTATCTCGCGTTGGAAGCGGGAAGCGATCTGCTCATTCAACTCATAGCGCACCAATTCTTCGGCTTTGAATGGAGCGAACTCCATTTCTTCGAAACGATCTGGTTCTTGGCATTGTTTGGTGCGCCCATTGCCATCGTGATGGGCCTGCTTGTGGGCCTGCCCGTTTGGCAAGTAGCCGAGGCGCGACCATTACGTTCCTGGAGAAGTGCATCCGCCTATGGCTCGATTGCAGGAGCTGTCATCGGACTGATCTTCTTGCTACTAGGACTGGCAATCGGTTTGCAGACTTTCTTGGACGATAGGTCCTCCTACAACAGTTGGTCTTATGGATACCAAGTGACGCGGGACGGATTGCCGACGGCACTTGGTTGGTTGATCCAGCTGAAAACACTGCTGTTCTACTGCGCGGCGGGCGCAATTGGTGGAATTGCTGCACGGTTTTTAGCTATCCCTCGCTAGGGTCCGCTTCCCACCCCATAATCAGGCATTCGCATGTGGTCCGAGATGCCCCGAAAGCTGATCGGCGGTTTTCGCGCTTCCCGATTTGTAGGCCGACTTTCTGCTAACGACCCCATTGCGGACATGGACAGATTAGACGCAATCACCAAAGCTCGGTGGGCCATCCTTGGCTAGAAGCGCATCGACAGATCTATCAAGTTCACCCGCGTCTGCCGACTTGAAGCGATCGTAGCTCTCGGCAACATCGCCTTCGCAGATATAACGGCGGTCCTCACTGTTGAGGTTCTGGCCTTCCTTGAATTTCTCAAGAACAGCCCGATCTCCGCCCGTGTTGCGGACTATGAAATCGTCAAACCTCTTAGAGTAGCTTGCGATCCTCGCTTGAAACTCTGGGTCTTGGCCTGCGCGGCATTGTTTCCCCGTTTTCTCTACGAAATAGATGAAGGTCCCAAGGCATAGAACGCCCCTCCCCGGCACTTCGTTCGCCGGCGCGGCTGATATTAGCCCAATGCAAGATACAGTCAGTGTAGCGAAACGCGAACAGTTTCGTATGTCGATCATGGATGTATCATACGCATAGTTGCAGAAGGTTGCCAGAATGTCAGCTTTCCACCCAAAGGTAGACGTCTTCAGCCACCGCTTTCCTACCTTCGGACCGTCAGCTAGATGACACCGATGGACTTCGATTTCGCCTCTCTTCCAGTACCGGCCCCCAGCAGTCCGCCGGAAGCCAGCTTTTTCCCCATTGGACAGTGTAACATGCGGTCCATGTCTCGGATTTCTGCGGGCTGATGGAGCTCGACATCGAAATCGACGGATGGCCCGAGGCGGCTGACTGGGCGGCGCTGGCCGATCGCGCGGTCGAGGCTGCCAGCGGGGTCGAACCGGCGCTGGCGAACGCGCGCCTCACTGCCTCGATGCTTTTCACAATCGACGAGGAAGTCCACGCGCTCAACAAGGAGTGGCGCGGTAAGGACAAGCCGACCAACGTGCTGTCCTTCCCCATGTTGGAGCGCGACGACTTGCTCGCGCTCGCATGCGAGGGGCCCCCAGAAATGCTCGGTGATCTCGCACTGGCGCACGAGACCTGCGCCCGCGAGGCGGCGGAAAAGGGCATCGCGCTCGAGGACCACGCCGCGCACCTGATCGTCCACGGCCTGCTCCACCTCGCCGGCCACGACCACGTCGATTCCGACGCTCAGGCCGAAGCGATGGAGGCGCTTGAAATCGCAGCGCTTGCAAAATTAGGCATCGCGGACCCATATGGGGATCGCAACTGACTGGAGTGCATTGTTAGGGCCATGCCCGATTCGTCATCACCCGCGGGAGACGCGGAGAGTAGCAGCGGGCTGATGCTCGCAATCCGGAAATTCTTCGACCCCGATCACGGCGACCGCTCGCTGCGTGCGCAGCTGGAAGAAGCGATCGACGAGCACGAGGAGGGGGAGAACGGCGACGAAGTCCCCGAGAACAGCGGCACGGGCGACCTGTCGCTGGTCGAGCGGCAGATGCTGCGCAACCTGCTGCATTTTTCCGAACACGATGCCGACGATATCGCCGTGCCGCGTGGCGAAATCATTGCGATCAAGGCCGATGCGCGGTGGGAAGAACTGGTCGAGACATTTGCCGAGCACGGCCATTCACGCATGCCGGTCTATCGCGATCAGCTGGACGACGTGATCGGCATGATCCACATCAAGGACGTCTTCACGATCCTGGCGCGCGGGGAAACGCCGCCCAAGGACTGGACCGTGCTGATGCGCCAGCCGCTTTACGTGCCGCAGACGCGCAACGCGCTCGACGTTCTCGCTGACATGCGCGCCCAGCGCATGCACCTGGCGGTCGTGGTCGACGAATTTTCGGGTACCGACGGCCTGATCACGATCGAGGATCTGGTCGAGGAGATCGTCGGCGAGATCGAGGACGAGCACGACGAAGCGCCCGAGGAATGGATCGTCGATATCGGGGAGGGCATGTGGGACTGTGATGCGCGCGCCGAACTGGACGATGTCGCCGAGAAGGTTTCGCCAGCACTCGCCGAAGTGGAAGAGTCGGTCGATACGCTGGGCGGCCTGGCATTTATTCTCGCGGAACAGGTGCCGGAAGTCGGGCGGGTGGTCGAGCATCCAAGTGGATGGCGCATCGAAGTCACCGACGCCGACGAAACGCATGTGAAACGCCTGCGTCTTCATGCACCGGACGATAATGTCGCGGAAACCTGATGGTCCTTGCACTTTTTCGCACTAAAACCCTCGACACGCGGCGGCACCGTCCATAGCGTGCAAGCGTCACCATGGCTAACCGTCGCCTTCCACCCCTGAGAGCTCTCGAGGCATTCGTACGCACGGTAAGGCTGGGTTCTGCGCGTGCTGCTGCCGACGAGCTTGGGTTAAGCCCCTCGGCGCTTTCCCGGCGTATCGGCAATCTTGAAGATTTCGTCGGCAAAAAGCTGTTTACCCGCGCCCGCCAGTCGATGCAGCTGACCGATGACGGGCACGCCTTCTTCGAGGCGGTGAACCCGCAGCTCGAGGCGCTCGCGAGGGCAGTGGAAAGCCAGTCGGAAAATCTCTCGTTGCTCCGCTTGCGGCTCGGGGTTCTCCCGTTATTCGGAACCCAGCGCCTGTTTCCCCGCTTGGGGGAACTGCGGGAACGCCATCCCTTGCTGCATATCGACATCGATACCGGTGCCCATCTGGAAGACCGTGTCGGTGATGTGCTGGATGCGGCGATCATCCTTTCCCGGGGGCCTTCGCGCGGGCTTCATGCAGTGCGGCTCGACTACAACAAGGTCCATGCCATCTGCAGCCGGGAACTGGCTGGAAAGTTGGGCGATACGCCGGACGGCGACCTGCTGGCTCGGCAGACCTTCCTGATCCATAACGAATTGCCCGAAAGCTTTACCGCATGGCGAACCGAGATTGGTCTGCCCGATCTCGAACCCACCGCAATCGATCATTTCGATTCAGGGCAGATCATGCTGGAAGCGGCGGCACAGGGGCTGGGCATCGCCATCATGCATGACGATCACATGCGCCGGGCCGCCGACAACCGGTTGGCAACTCTGTACGGGATCGAAGTCGACAGCCCTTACAGCTACTGGTTTATCTGCAAGCCAACCGCGCTCGAAGAACGGCCGGTGCGCCTGTTCCATGACTGGCTGGGGAAAGCCGGCCTTTAAGCCTGGCCCTGATCGCCGGCAGCGGGGGGATACCTCCCAGCTTCCACGACATGCGCGAAATCGCGAAGCGGCTTGCCCAGGTTGGCGACCAATTGCGCTTCGATTTTTTCACGCGCCTTGGCAGCGATCGCCTTTCGCCCGCGATAATCTTCGGGGCTGAAGGGTTCCAGATAATGTACCGTTAAAGGGAAGCTGCCCTTGCGCGCCATTATGCGCATTGCGTTGTGAAGGCCGCTTTCTTCGCCGATCCAGCCAATCTCTTCGGAATTCACACCGTAATCGAGTACGACAGGCTGCACCATCACCCCCGGTGGCGGCGGTTCGAGCACGGAAATCATGCTGGATTTGAACGGAAGGAGCGAGTGCCCGTCGGTCACCGTTCCTTCGGGAAAGACCGTGACCGACCAGTTATCCGCCAGCGCTTCCTTCAAGGCATTGATCTGTTCCGCCACTCCCATGCGGTTTTCGCGCTTCACGAAAACGGTGCGATTGAGCCCGCAGAGCCAGCCGATGACCGGAACTTCTGCGAGCTCCTGCTTGGCGACGAAGGCCGTTCCGCTTGCACCAGCCATGCTGAGAATATCTATCCAGCTGATGTGGTTCGAGATGAAGAACACATCGCGCCTGAGCGGTACGCCGATGACCTTGACCCGGGCACCGGCAATCCAGGCGGTATAGCGCAGGAAAAGCATCGGAAATGGCGATCCGTATGCGAAGACCCGGTACAGGTAATGCAATGGCACGAATACCATCAGCAGAAGCAGGATCGCCAAGGTACGCAGGGTCAGCCGCGCCCACCCGATAGCCGACAGGGGGATTTTCTCACCGCGTGCGGCCGCCAGCCGGTTCGCGGTGTACCGTGCGAGCTTGCGCTCAGCTTTCGCGGTCGAGGCGGACACCGTAAAGTTCCAGCCGATGATCGACGAGGCGATATCCGAGCTTTGCAGCGATCTGTTTCTGCAGGGCTTCGATTTCGGGATCGACGAATTCGATGACCTTGCCGGTTTCCACGTCGATCAGGTGGTCGTGATGTGCTTCGGGTGCAGCTTCATAGCGCGCCCGCCCATCGCCGAAATCGTGCCGGTCGAGAATGCCGGCCTCTTCGAACAATCGGACGGTACGATAAACCGTGGCAATCGATATGCCGGAATCGATCTTGTTGGCCCGTTCGTGGAGGAGTTCGACGTCCGGATGGTCGTCACTTTCCGAAAGGACGCGCGCGATTACCCGGCGCTGTTCCGTTATCCGCAGACCCTTGTCGGCGCACAATTGTTCAAGATCGATCTTCTGATGCAAGGTGGCTTCCCGAATGAAAAACGCTCCGTACCCTTATCGGGCCGGAGCGCCTTCCTCAAGACGAACCGAAAGGCTTTTTACGCAGCCTTTTTCTTGCGCCCACGCTTTTGGCCGGGTTTGCGGCCCAAACCGATCTTGACCGCAAGATCGCGACGGGTCGCGGCATAGTCGGGCGCGACCATCGGGTAATCCGCGGACAGGTTCCATCGCGCACGATACTCATCGGGCGTCAGACCATGTTCGGTCGAAAGGTGGCGTTTAAGCATCTTCATCTTCTTGCCGCATTCGAGGCAGACCAGATGATCCTTCTTAACAGACGAACGGATGGATACCGCAGGTTCAGGGGTTTCTTCCGCAGTGCTGGATGTATTCCCCAAACCAGAAAGTGCGGAGTATACATTTGAAATCAAATTCGAAACGTCGTCCACTTCGACAGTGTTATTACTGACATGTGCCGCAACAATATCGGATGTCAGAGTAATCAAAGTTTCAGTCATATCGGTTTCGAAGTTTTCCATTACGTGCCTTTAGCCGGGGTAGGGTTTCATTCCATGTTCGCTTGTGAGCGATCCCATTGTATAAAATCGACAAGAAAATGCAAGAAACCAGCGGAAAGTTATTTTTGACGCAAATCTACAAGTCTTTGGCGAAGGTGATGGCGTCCAGAGGGGTTCCGTCTGCGGTACGATAGTAGTTCGGACGGCGGCC
>CATMNW010000087.1 GCA_950071875.1 uncultured Erythrobacteraceae bacterium
CGGGATAACATTCTGGCACCTCGGCGCAGCGGGTATTCCGGCTGGCATCTGGCGCTGGGTGGGCTAATCCTTATGTGATGGATCGAAACCGCTATACGACGGTGATCCCGGCGGCTCGGGCGCTGGCTGCAAGGCTTGGCCTGGATTGTGCGTGGGTCGCCTATATCGCGATGCTGTGGCTGCAATCGACCTTGTTGTTTGCGCAGGTCGGTGCCGGTTATCGCTTATCTGCCAAGGCCGTTGTCCTGCACCTCGCGCTGATCGGCCTGATCGCCGTCCTGCAGGCGACCTTCTGGAACACCCTGCCCGGCAAAGGTGTCCTGCACAGATGGGGTCGGCCGATAGTCGCAGGGACCATCCAGCTGGTTCTCCTGCTGCTCTACCTCGCCAATTTCGGCAGCCTCGTCACCATCTCGTCGCGTTTCAACGCTTCGCTTGTCGCGGTCTATCTTTCCGACCCCCTTCCGCTGGTCGCTGCATCGGGTTTTCATCCTGCGTTGGCGGGGGCGGCGCTGGTCCTACTGGCATTGATGTGTGTCGGGACGAACATCTTTCTCGTGCGGCGCTGGGCCTCGGATAACACCACCACGCCCCTCTCGCTCGCATTCGCCACGCTTGGCGTCGCTGCCTATGTCCTGCTGATACCCCAAATGGACAAGGCGGAGTTTCTCCATCGCCTTGAGGGGGCCTAACCACGCAATTTCGCTCCCGAGGTCATGCTCGGCATCAGCGGCGAGCGCGAGCGGTTGACCTACGGGCGCGCGGAGGACCGTATTGCACAGCGCCCGCTGGTGCTCATCACTATCGATACCGCGCGCACCGACACGATGCAGGTCTACGGTGCAGCGACCCGCAACACGCCCTTCCTTGCGCGACTGCGCAGCGAGGGCCAGCTGCGCGCCTATGACAATACGCACGCGCTATGCACGTCCTCCTATTGCGGACTGATCGGCATCCTTGCCTCGCGCTACTGGTCGGGGATGACAGGGCAGCTGGGCAATCTGCCCGATGCGCTGAAGGCGCGCGGCTATCGCAACCTGTTCTTCCTCTCGGGCCATCACCGCACCTATTTCGGGCTTGCCGACCATTACGGGCCGAATGTCGATTTCTACCGCGACGTCTGGAACCGGGGCGAGCGGCACATCAACGAGGATGCGGTGATCCTCGACTGGCTCGACGAGGCCGAGATCGGCCGGTCGCCGCGCGAGTTCCTGTGGTTCCACCTAATGGCAGCGCACCCGCTCGCCTACCGAAGCGGGCAGAGCGATCTCGCGGTGGCAGACTGGGGTAGTGCGGGCTCGAACCGCCCGGCAGACCAGGCGCTCGCCGCCTATATCGAGCGCTATCATGCAGGCCTGCGCGAGGCGGACCGCGTGATTGAGCAGGTTTTCGCAAGGCTCGATGCGGCTGGTATCCTCGAAGACGCGCTAGTCATCATCACCTCGGATCACGGCGAACACCTGGGCGAAGGCGGGCTGACGGGGCACGGCAAGCCGCCCGTCTATCCGCTCACCAGCGTACCGCTGCTTGTTTACGGTGAAGGCGCTGCAGACTGGCCTGCGCGCAACCCTGCAAGTGCGGTTGATATCGCACCTACGTTTCTCGAGGCGATTGGCGCGCCCACACCTGTGCAGTGGGATGGCGTAGCGCTGCAGCTACCCACGCAGCGCTGTGCAGTAGAATCGGCGAGCGATGGCCACCGGGTGTTGACCACGCGCGACGGAAAAAGGGATTTTCGCCTTTGGGAAATCGACGGGAAAGACGAATTTCTCGGCCCGCTGAAGGACGCGATATTACCCACCGAGGCGGTCGCAGGACCAGAGACGAAAATAATGGCTACGCGGGCGAGGAACTGCCTCAGCGACCGCTGAAGTCGGGCGCACGCTTTTCGAGCAGTGCGTCGATGCCTTCCATGTGATCTTCGGTGAGGTGCATCATCGCCTGGGTATTGGCAGCCATCTCCAGCGCGGTGTCGTAGCTGACGCTGCGCCCCTGCCGCATCAGGTTCTTCGCCTGCCGCAGCGCGTGCGGGGGCATTGCCGTAACCTTTGAAGCGAGCGCACGGGCTTCATCCAAGAGGTTGTCACCCTCGACCACGCGGCTGACGAGGCCCCAGTCCTGCGCGGTCGCAGCATCGATTACATCGCCGGTGTAGAACAGCTCCGCCGCGCGCGCCTCGCCGATGATGCGCGGCAGGATCCATGTTCCCCCGTCGCCAGGGATGATGCCGAGCTTGAGGAAGGTCACGCCGAATTTCGCCTTGTCCGAAGCGATGCGCATGTCGGCGAGGCAGGCTAGATCGCAACCCAGCCCGATCGCCGGCCCGTTGACCGCCGCGATCAGCGGGACACGCAGGCCATAAAGTGCGCGCAGCACCTTGTGGATGTTGTTGCGGTAGCCGTCCGAAATCTCCGGCGCGGTCCCGCCGAAGGTCCCGGTCCGCTCCTTCATCGCCTTGATATCGCCGCCCGCACTGAACGCCCGCCCCGCGCCGGTGAGGATAACGCAGCGCACGTCCATGTCAGCATTGATCGCATCGCATGCCGCGGCAAAAGCATCCCCGTCGCCCGACGCGCCAAGCGGGTTCATCGTCTCAGGGCGGTTAAGCGTGAGGGTGGTGACGTGGTCGGCGGTGTCGATTGTGAGCAGGGTCATGGGCGAGAAGTCCTTTCGGTCACCTCCATGCCACCGCCCAACCACTTCGTCACCCCGGCCCTTGAGCGGAGGTCCCGCTGCCTTTGAGCACCGCGCCGGAAGAAAGCGCCACCCCGGATCAAGTTCGGGGTTACGACAGCTATTGGGGGCCCATGTCGAGCCATCGACCAAAGTTGCGAATGGTGGCGGGCCATTCCTTCGGCCATTCCGGCAAATTGCTGTCGTGAAATCCGCGCTGATCGGCCCACTCTCTTGGCCAATCCATCCCAATGTCATCGTCGTCGATCTTCAGGTCGAGAATAAGATCGTCGTCGGGGTGCGGAGTGATTCTCGGCTCGACGTAGAATAGAGCTTTTCGCCAGAGAAAGTCGGACACCTCCGGAGTGCAATCAGACATCATGTCCGCTATGAACTGCTCTTTGCTTGGGTTGCCCCTTCGAGCGGCGACCCGCTGGTGCGCTCTGCGAATTGACCAATATCCATAGACCAACGCAATGGTGAGGGCGGTTCCGACCCATAGCGTGACCACCATCCACTCGGGAATTCCCAGCAACTCCCCCATGCGTTGCTAACTCAGGCTCGCGCCTCTTCTACGCCCGCCGAGTTATGCCGCAGTGCGTTCAGCACCGTATCAACGATGTGCGGGGCGTTAAGGCCGGCCTCGTCATACTGCTTCATCGGGTCGTCCTGGTCCTGGAATACGTCGGGCAGGCGCATGGTGCGCACTTTCAGCCCGGCGTCGGTCAGGCCCTCGTCCGAGGCGAAGGTCAGGACATGCGCACCGAGGCCGCCGATAGCGCCTTCTTCGACGGTGACGACCACATCGTGGCTGCGCATCAGCTTTTCGATCAGACCCTGATCGAGCGGCTTCGCAAAGCGCATGTCGGCGACGGTGGTCGACAGGCCTTTGGCTTCGAGCTGGTCGGCGGCTTTCTTGGCCTCCTCGAGCCGCGCGCCCAATGAGAGGATCGCCACCTTGCTGCCTTCGCGCACGATGCGGCCCTTGCCGATTTCGAGCTTCTCGAGGCTCTCAGGAATCTCCACGCCGGTGCCGCTGCCGCGCGGATAGCGGAAAGCGATGGGGCCATCGTCATATTCGGCGGCCGTGTAGGTCATGTGCGCCAGTTCCGCTTCGTCGGCGGCGGCCATCACGACCATGTTGGGCAGCGTGGCGAGATAGGTGATGTCGAAGCTTCCGGCGTGCGTGCAACCATCCGCACCCACCAGTCCCGCACGGTCGATGGCGAAGCGCACGGGCAGGTTCTGGATCGCCACGTCGTGCACCACCTGGTCGTAGGCGCGCTGGAGGAAGGTCGAATAGATCGCGGCGAAGGGGCGCATGCCTTCGGCGGCAAGGCCCGCCGCAAAGGTTACGCCATGCTGTTCGGCGATGCCGACATCGAAAGCCTTGTCAGGGTGCGCCTTGGCGAATTTGTCGACGCCCGTCCCGCTCGGCATGGCAGCGGTGATGGCGCAGATGCGCGGATCGCTGTCGGCAAGCTTGGCCAGCGTTTCGCCGAAAACGTTCTGGTAGGCGGGTGGGCCGCCGGTCGATTTCTTCTGTTCGCCGGTGACGACATCGAACTTGGCGACGCCGTGATACTTGTCGGCGCTGTTTTCGGCAGGGGCATAGCCCTTGCCCTTCTTGGTCACGACATGGATCAGCACCGGGCCCTGTTCGCTATCGCGCACATTTTCGAGCACGGGGATGAGGTGGTCGAGATTGTGCCCATCGATCGGGCCGACATAATAAAAGCCCAATTCTTCGAACATCGTCCCGCCGGTCACCATGCCGCGGGCGTATTCTTCAGCCTTTTCGAGCCCGCCCCACACGCGGCGGCCCATCTTGCGGGCAATCTTCGACGCCATCGAGCGCAGGCCGAGATATTCGCTGCTCGACACCATGCGCGCGAGATAGGCAGAAAGGCCACCCACCGGCGGGGCAATCGACATGTCGTTGTCGTTGAGGATCACCACCAGGCGATTGCCCGCCTGTTCGGCATTATTCATCGCCTCATAAGCCATGCCTGCGCTCATCGCGCCGTCGCCGATTACGGCAATACCGCGTCCCGGGCGGTTCTGCATCTTGTTGGCCATCGCGAAACCCAGCGCCGCGCTGATCGAGGTCGAGCTGTGGGCTGCACCGAAGGGATCGTATTCGCTTTCGGCACGCTTGGTGAAGCCCGACAGGCCCCCGCCTTGCCGCAGCGTGCGGATACGGTCGCGTCGCCCGGTGAGGATCTTGTGCGGGTAACACTGGTGGCCGACATCCCACACGAGCTTGTCGGTAGGCGTGTCGAAGACATAGTGGATCGCGGCTGTCAGTTCGACCACGCCCAGTCCCGAGCCCAGATGTCCGCCGGTGGTGCCGACGGCATCTATCATTTCGGTACGCAATTCATCGGCGAGTTGCCGTAGCTGGTTCTTCTCCAGCTTGCGGAGATCATCGGGGGTAGCGACCGTGTCTAGCAGCGGCGTCTTGGGGCGCGTTGTCATGGCGGGCAGCTTTACACCCCAAAAGCGGAACTGTCGATGAACCGTTTACCGCTGGAACTACACGGTCTGGCGCTGGGATTAACTCGCGCAGTCGTCACACAAGCCGCGCAGTTCCACCACCGGCCGGACGTCGGTGAAACCGGCATCCTTGCCTGCTTCGCGCAGTGCGCCCGTCACCCGCTCGTCATCGATGTGCGTCGCCTTCCCGCAATCGTCGCAGATCAGGAAGATGCAGTCGTGCCGGCAGCCCGGATGCGTATTGACCAGATAGGCATTGGCGCTTTCGATCCGGTTGGCGAGGTTCGTGCGCACGAACAGGTCGAGAATGCGGTAAACGCTGTTGGGCGCCACCCGCTTACCACGCGTGCGCGAAAGATTGTCGGCAATGTCGTAAGCGCTGGCTGGCTTGTCGTGCTGGGCCAGTTCCTCGAGCACGGACTGGCGCATGCCCGTCCATTGTTCGCCGCTGTCGGTGAGCGCCTTGCGGGCGGCCTCGATCAGGTCGTCGCCTTCGTGTTCGTGGTGGGAGTGCGCGTGTGTGGCCATGCCGACTAGGTAGGGGCAGCGCCGCTCCCCCGCAAGCTAGTCGCGCTGGAAGCTTGCCGAATAGACGCCGGGATACATGGCCTTCAGCGCTTTCACCTTGGGCGCATCCCATCGTACAATATATCCGTGGCGGGGATTCTTGAGCATGAAGTCCTGGTGATAGCCCTCGGCCGGATAGAACGCTTTCGCCTTCTCGATCCTGGTCACGATCGGCTTCGACCACAGTTTCGTGCCGCGTAGCTGCTTGAGATAGGAAGCGGCAACTGCTGCCTGCTCCTGCGATTGCGGCACAAGCGCGCTGCGATAATGCGCGCCGACATCGGGCCCCTGGCGGTTGAGCTGCGTGGGATCGGTTACGACGGAAAAGAAGATCCGCAAAAGCTGGTCGTACCGGATGACCTTGGGATCGTAGACCACCTTAACCGCTTCGGCATGGTCGGTAATGCCCGACGATACGAGCTTGTAATCGGCCTGGCGTTCGGTGCCGCCGTGATAACCCGAGACGGCGCTTTTCACGCCCTTCACATGGCTGAACACGCCTTCGACGCCCCAGAAACAGCCACCCGCGAAAACGGCGGTTTTCAGGCCTGTGCCTTCCTTCGCGATGCGCTTCGCCTGCGGTGCCTCGACTACTTTTTCGGCAGCAATCGCCGGTTGCATGCAACCGGCGGCAGCCAGCGCAAGCGTTGCAGCAGCTATCGAGGCCCGGATCTGCATCAGAAAATCGAGGCGATGAGCTGCGGAACGGCCGCGAAAATCTCGCCTCCGTTGGCAGCGATAACAGCGATGGCACCGGCAACGAATCCGATGCCGAAATTGCGATAGAGGTCGGGGGTAAAGAGGGTCATGATTGGTCTTTCGTCAGTCTTGCCGACGTGGTTACAGGGGCTGCCATTGCAACCTGCTTAATACGATGGTTGTGAACGGTTCAGGCGATGGTGCGCCTGCCCGGCGGATCAGTGGCGGAAGTGGCGCATCCCGGTGAAGACCATGGCGAGGCCCGCTTCGTCGGCCGCCGCGATCACTTCTTCGTCGCGGATCGAGCCGCCGGGCTGGATGATCGCGGTCGCACCCGCTTCTGCGGCAGCCAGCAGGCCATCGGCGAAGGGGAAGAACGCGTCCGACGCAACGGCGCTGCCCACAGCCCGGCTCTGCTCCCAGCCGTATTTTTCGGCTGCTTCTGCGGCCTTGATGGCCGCGATGCGCGACGAATCGCGGCGGTTCATCTGGCCTGCCCCGATACCGGCCGTCGCGCCGTCCTTGGCATATACGATGGCGTTCGATTTGACGTGCCGCGCCACAGTCCAGGCAAACAGGCAGTCCTTCAGCTCCTGCTCGGTCGGCTCGCGCTTGGTGACGACCTTGAGATCGGCCTCGGTGATCGCGTCATTGCCGCGCGTCGGGACCAGCAGCCCGCCGGTAATCGGCTTGACCAGCAGGCCGCCCCTGCGCGGATCGGGTAGGTCGCCAGTGACCAGCAAGCGCAGGTTCTTTTTCTTTGCGAAAGCTTCGCGCGCCTCGTCCGAAACGGACGGAGCGATAACGACTTCGGTGAAAATTTCGCAGATCGCACGCGCGGTTTCACCATCGAGCGGGGTGTTGACCGCGACGATTCCGCCGAACGCGGATACGCTGTCGCACGCGAGCGCTTCGTTCCATGCATCGATCAGCCTGTCCGACTGCGCCACGCCGCACGGGTTGGCGTGCTTGACGATGACGACGGCGGGATCGCCGCCAGCGAATTCGGCGCACAGTTCCAGCGCTGCATCGGCATCATTGTAATTGTTGTAGCTGAGTTCCTTGCCCTGCAGCTGCTCGGCCTGCGCAATGCCTTTGCCGTGCGGGCCGGCGGGGGTGTAGAGCGCTGCTTTCTGGTGCGGATTTTCGCCATAGCGCAATTCGACCGGCGCCTTGCCGTTGACCGACAGGAAATCGGGAAAGGTCTGCTGCTGGTCGGCAAAAGCGAACCACTGGCTGATCATGCTGTCGTAGGCGGCCGTCGCGGCAAATGCCTTGGCGGCGCACTTGCGGCGGAAGTCGAGGCTGGTCGCACCCGTCGCTTCCAGTTCGCCGACCAGCGTATCGTAATCGGCGGGATCGGTGACGATGGTGACGAACTGGTGGTTCTTGGCGGCACTGCGGACCATCGAAGGGCCACCGATGTCGATGTTCTCGATGATCTCGTCGCGCGCTGCACCTTTCGCAACCGTCGCTTCGAAAGGATAGAGGTTCACGACCACCAGGTCGATCGCGCCAATACCATGCGTGTCCATCGCGGCGGCATGTTCGGCATTGTCGCGCACGGCGAGCAGGCCGCCATGGACCATCGGGTGCAGCGTCTTCACGCGCCCGTCCATCATTTCGGGAAAGCCGGTGAGATCGGAAACGTCCTTCACCTCGAGGCCTGCATCCCGCAGCGCCTTCGCGGTGCCGCCGGTCGAGACGAGTTCGACGCCCTTTTGTGCCAGTGTCTTGCCGAGCTCCACCAAGCCGCTCTTGTCGGACACCGAAAGCAGTGCCCGCTTGATCGTTACGTCTGCCACGAGAGGTTCACCCCATTTTCTTGAGCAGCCAGGGGAAACGCCCCCCGCTGCGCGATGTCAGTCCTTCGACGACCAGCTGCCTGGTTGCGCGCGGGCGGCCCTGCCCGTCGACCCAGAGGCTGTCCTCGATCGCGATTTGCGCCTCGCCGCTATCGCCTCCGAGCCGGAATTG
>CATMNW010000088.1 GCA_950071875.1 uncultured Erythrobacteraceae bacterium
CGTGCTGCTTGCCCTGCCCTTTCCCACCGGAGAGGCAGAGCAGGCGATCATCGCCGAGGACCGCTTTTTCGTCGCCTATCCGGGGGACGAGCCACGCGAATTGCCCGAGGAAATCCGCCCCGAAACGATCGAAGACGGGCGGCTGCTGCTGCTCGAAGACGGGCACTGCCTGAAAGAGCACGCGCTCGCCGCCTGCAATCGGCCGGAATTGCGCGCGGCGACCAGCATGATCGGGACCAGCCTGCACACGCTCGTCCAGATGGTCGACAACGGGCTGGGAGTGACGATGCTGCCCGAGATGGCGCTGGAAGCCGGCATCCTGAACGGCACCAGCGTGATTGCGCGGCCCTTGGACTCGCCGGCTGCCACCCGGGATATCGCTCTGATCTGGCGTAAAAATTCACCCCGCCAGAGCGATTTCGAGCTCCTTGCCGAAGAGCTCCGCGCAGGTTGAAATATTCGCGCGAGTCAACGGGCGAGCAAAAAAATCTATTGAAAAGTCGAGACTCGGGGCCCGCCCTTATGGCACATACCCGCTCCGTGCCTGGCGTTTCCCGCCTTCCATCATCGGTCGGAACGGGTCGCGCCACTGTATCATGACGTTGGACTTATGGTCCTGGTCGATTGAGCGCGCGCGGGGGATTGACGACGATGGGGACGTTTTCGGCTACTGGCATGGCGGTGCCGCGTGACGCCAACGCGCGGATCAATTCACGCCTGGGGGACGACGAGATTCCCCGCAACGTGATCGCCGATCTGGCCAAGCGTCCTGCTCTGCACCCCCACATCGTAACCTTCGCCAACGAGAAAGGCGGCGTCGGCAAATCGACACTGGCCTTTCATGTTGCCATTGCCCTTGCCCATGCGGGAGCGCGGGTGGTCGCGATCGACCTCGATCGGCGCCAGCGGACGCTGGAGCGGGGCCTGTCCTATCGCAATGGTACTGCCGGGAATCTGGGCGTCGCGCTGCCGATGCCCCAGTTTGGGGTGGTCGACCAGCCAAGCACGGCCTGCCTGTATCAAACGATTGCACGACTGGGCGCGGATGCCGATTTTGTCATCCTGGATGCCGCCGGTGCCAATTCTCCGATATTCCGCCGCGTGGTCGCTCTGGCCGACACGCTTGTGACGCCGGTCAACGCCTCGTTCCTCGATCTGGAGTTACTCGGCCGTGTAAACCCGGTTGGCGGCATGCCCGATCGCGCCGGCTGCTTCGGGCAGACCGTGGCCGCCCTTCGCGAAGAGAAGCTTGCGCAGCAGATGGGGCGGATCGAGTGGGTGGTGGTAAAGAACCGCGTCCGCTCTGCCGAGAAACGCCATATGGGCCGGATCGACGACGCTCTGGCGCGGCTATCGACCGCGCATGATTTCCGGGTGGGGAAGGGGCTGAGCGAACGATTGGCGTTTCGCGAGCTGTTTCAGTTCGGCCTTACTCATCTCGATCTGGGCCTCATACCCGACATGATCCGACCGCAGGCCTCGACTTGCGAGGAGGTTTCAACCCTCGTCGCCGATCTTGGCCTTACATTTGAGCAGCACAACAACACGCAGACCCCCGCACTGCCCGCAAGACGCGTTCTCAGACGAACGAGGCATGTCTTTCGCGAAGCCTTGAGCGCAGCGGTCTAGATTTATCGCTCAGGCGTCCGCCAACCTGATCTGGTTGCGACCGCCTTCCTTGGATCGGTAGAGCGCCTCGTCTGCCGCGGCGAGGGCTTCTCTCGGATCGGCGTAGCTCACAACATTGGCGACGCCGCCGGAAAAAGTCACCTGCCCGAAGGGTTTGTCGGTTCGCCGGTTGATCATGCGCCGTGCAGCAAGCTCCGCACGTGCGCCGTCGAGCAATTCCAGCGCCTCCTCGGGCGCGATACCGCGGAACAGGAGGGCAAACTCCTCGCCGCCATGGCGCGCGATGTAACAATCCTTGCCGCAGAGGGCGGAAAGATTGTCGGCAACCTGACGGATGATCCGGTCGCCCGCCTCGTGACCATGGGTATCGTTGATCGCCTTGAAGTGATCGATATCGCAATAGGCCACGCTCAAGGGATGGCGCTTGCGCGTCGCCTGGGCATATTCGACCCGCAGCGCTTCTTCGAATGCGCGTCGGTTCGGCAGACCGGTCAGGTAATCGACCTCCGCATCCTTGCGCGCACGGTCGAGGTTCTTGCGCAGGCGAGCTGTTTCCTGCTCGCTGGCACGCAGATTTTCCTCTGCCTGGCGGGATCGGGCAAGCATCTCCTTCGCGAAATCCGAAAGGCTCGCGATCAGACCCGTTGTGTCGAGCGACGAATTGAGATGATCAACCCTGCGTTCCAGTTCGTCGCCATATTCGGACGTGGCTTCGCGCGCGGTCTTGGTCGCCCGTGAAAGATCCTCGATCCCGCGTTCCAGCTTCGTCGCAAGATTTTCGAGCGACCGATTCTCCGAAGACGGGTCTGTCGCCGAAACCTCTTCCAGCCAGCTCTGGGTGACGGGCTCCCCTGCTTCGTCCTGCTGTTTGACGCTGCGCGCAAAGGCCGGGTTCAAACCCGAGCAGGCTTCGTGTGCTGCGGCAAGCGTGACGGGGTTCACATCCAGATCGTGGTCGATCAGGAAGCTGCTGATATCATTCAGAAGTCGGCGTCGCGCCTTCGGATCGACCTTCGGCAAACTGGCGGAAAACGGCGCTTCGTTATCGTCGGCGTCGAACATCCGTGCCCGGAACAAGCCGATGCGCTGGAGAATGCCAGCGGAAGTTTCGTCGAACCCGGATGCAGGAAGTGTCGCCATGCCCCCATGTACATCGGCAACCATTATTCACTGATAAACGCGGGCGAGTTTTTTTGCTCAGGTGTCCATGTGCCGAAGACCCACCCTGAGGTAGCCGTATCCAGTGATGCAGGTCAGAACCGCGGCAATCCAGAGCGAAGCGAGACCGACCCAGCGGATCGGCTCGATTTCGGGCAGCACACCGGCGAAGATCAGCAGGCCCAGGGCGATCATCTGCAGCGTGGTCTTCCACTTGGCGAGCCGGGTCACCGGCACGGAGACCTGAATACCGCCGAGAAACTCGCGCAGACCCGATACGATGATCTCGCGCATCAGGATGATCAGCCCGGCAACGACATGTGCGTCGCCCACGATCGGACCGGTAAGGCCGCCCTTGGCAGTCAATATCAGGATGACGGCGGCAACCATGATCTTGTCCGCGATGGGATCGAGGAACTGGCCGAGCTTCGAGACGGTCCCCTGCGAACGCGCCAGCATTCCGTCGAAATAATCCGTGATCGCCGCTGCGCAGTACAGCAAAAAGCCGATCGCATAGCCAAGCTGCCAGTCCGGCCACCACAGGAACAGCACGAGTAGTGGGACCGCGAAGATTCGCGACAGGGTGAGGATGTTGGGAAGAGTCAGCATTGGGTCATCAATGCACCTAGACGATGCACGCTCCCAGAAAAAGCGGGATGTGCCCTTTGCGTGGCGCCTCGCGCTGCTCTAACGGGGTCGGCTTGAAGCGCCGACGGCGCATCGGAGTGATTTATGACGACGTTGAGACTGCTGAGGCGACGGCGCTTCCTGCCGTTGTTCTGCACCCAGTTGCTCAACGCTTTCAACGACAATCTCTACAAGACCGCGATGGTGCTTTTCGTGGTTTACGCGGTCTACAACGACCCGGAAGCCGAGACCCAGTTCAGCGCCATCGCGTCTGCGCTGTTCATCGCACCTTTCATCTTCGCCTCGGCAATTTCGGGCCAACTCGCGGACATGCGCGACAAGGCGAAGATCATCCGCACGGTGAAGCTGTGCGAGATCATGCTGATGAGCCTTGGTGCGGCAGGGCTTTTCCTGGCGTGGCAGGGCATCCTTATCCACGCTTTCGCGATCCCGCTGATGCTGTTCGCGCTGTTCCTGGCAGGCGTGCAATCGACCTTCCTTGGGCCGATCAAGTATTCGATCCTGCCGCAGCACCTGCGCAAGCAAGAGGTGCTGGCCGGAACCGGCCTGATCGAAGCGGGCACCTATCTTGCCATCCTTTGCGGCACGATTCTGGCAGGCTGGATCCCGGTCGAGGTGGCTATGGTGCTGATTCTGGTTACCGCGCTGGTCGGTTATCGGGTGAGTCGCAGCATTCCCCCAGCCCCGGCGATGGGTACGATCGAGCCCATCGACTGGAACATCTTCCGGTCGTCCGCAGCGCTCGTCCAGTTCGTGTTGAAGGATCGCGTGATCTACCTCGCCACGATCGCGATCAGCGTTTTCTGGACCGTGGGCGCGATCCTGTTCATCCAGTTTCCGCCCCTGGCGAAGAACGTGATCTACGCGAGCAAGGAGGTTGCGACGCTGTTCATCGTGATGTTCTCCATCGGGATCGCGATCGGGTCGGTGATCATCAACCACCTGCTCAAAGGCGAAGTCTCCGCGCGATACGCCCCCGTTTCGGTCATCGCGATGGGTTTCTTCATCCTCCTGTTCTACCTGTTTGTGCGCCAGTGGCCGACGGGGTTCGAAGGCGAATTGCTGACAATTCCCGAATTTCTCGCGTTTCCCTTGGCGTGGGTTCTGCTCGTCAACCTGCTCCTGATCGCGATAGCCGGCGGATCTTTCGTCGTTCCGCTTTACGCGTTTCTCACGACTCGTGTGGCGCGCGACAGGGCATCGCGCACGATCGCGGCGACCAATATGATCAGTTCGGTGTTCATGGTCGGCGGAGCGCTGCTGGCAATCCTGATGTCGATCGTGGGGATCGGGATCGAGGAACAGCTTCTGGCAGGGGTGATACTCTGCCTGATGACGAGCTGGGCGGCGCGCAAGCTATACGCCGAGGAGCACCTGCCGAGCCTGCATCTGGATCAGGATTGATCGTTCAGAAGATGAAGACCAGCGCGCCGACCAGACAGGCGACGTAAGCGCCCAGAAAACCGACCCAGTCGTTTTGCGACAGCGACCAGCGTGTGGACCGCGTCATCCGGTCGCGTTGCAGATCTGGCCGCACCATCAGGGATGCGCGAAACGGGTGCCGCGCGGATTCGTTTGTCAGGACAAGTGAGCGTCTCATGCGGATCGTGATTAACTTTTCGGTAAGGAATGGCGAGCGCACACTCGCCTGCGTCCGCGGTTGGGACACAGCAGGCCACTGATCCTTAACGCACGCACTGGATTGCCCCGCTCAACCTCGCGCTCTAGGGGCATCGCATGGCTGACAGCACTACTCCGCAGGCCGCACGCCTGCTCGTCGATTGCCTTGCAGAACAGGGCTGCGATCGCATCTTCACCGTCCCGGGCGAGAGTTTTCTCCCGGTTCTCGACGCTCTGGTCGACCGTCCGCAAATCGATGTGATGACCTGCCGGCAGGAGGGCGGTGTCGCCTTCATGGCGTGCGCGGACGGAGCGATGACAGGCCGCCCCGGTATCGCGTTCGTAACGCGCGGCCCCGGTGCGACAAATGCCAGCATCGGCGTGCATGTCGCGCATCAGGATAGCCAGCCGATGATCCTGTTCATCGGCGATGTCGCGCGCGGCATGCGCGACCGCGAGGGCTTTCAGGAAATCGACTTCCCGGCGTTCTTCGACCCGATCTGCAAGTGGGCTGCGCGGATCGACAGTGCCGACCGCATCCCGGAATATATCGCACGCGCCTATTCGACCGCGATCTCCGGTCGTCCGGGACCAGTGGTCCTCGCCCTGCCCGAGGACATGCTCTACGACGCGACCAGCGCTCTCCCGCGCGGGCAGGTGGCGCGCCCCGCGCAGGCACCATGCCCCGACGCCATGCAGACGATGATGTCGCTCATCGAGGACGCGGCCGCCCCGCTGGCCATTATTGGAGGGGCCGGCTGGAACGCGAAGGCCCGGGAGTATTTCCAGCTTTTTGCCGAAAAGCTTGGACTTCCGGTTGCCACAGCTTTCCGCAGGCAGGATGCCATCGCTCCCTCATCGCCGGTCTACGCGGGCAATATGGGTTATGGGCCCAATCCGAAGCTGGTCGAACGCGTCAAGGCAGCCGATCTGCTTCTGGTCGTCGGGGCGCGGTTGGGAGAGGCAACCACCGACGGCTACACCGTGCCGCCGCTGGTCGACAAAGACCGCAAGCTCATCCACGTCTATCCCGATCCCGAGGAACTGGGACGAGTTTATCCGGCCGATCTGGCGATCTGCGCGAGCATGGACGAATTTGCCGAGAGTGCAGCGCTGTGGGCCGGCGAGGACCCGCTGACGTTCGACGCGGGGGCGCAGGCCAACCGCGAGTGGCAGGATTGGGCGACCGCCCATCCAAGCGACACCTATCCGCTCGATCTTGCTGCATGCGTCCAGTTCATGCGCGACACGTATCCAGCGGACACGATAATCTGCAATGGAGCGGGCAACTACGCGGGCTGGTGGCACCGCTACTGGCGCTACGCAGGGTACCCGAGCCAGCTTGCCCCGACGTGCGGCGCAATGGGCTATGGGGTGCCGGCTGCGGTTGCGGCGGCGAAGCGTCTTCCCGAACGCACCGTCGTGGCCATCGCCGGAGACGGCGATTTCCTGATGAATGGCCAAGAACTGGCGAGCGCGGCGCAGGCCGGGTGCAATCTGATCGTGATCGTCGTCGATAACAGCGGCTACGGAACGATCCGTATGCACCAGGAGCGCGAGTTTCCCGAGCGCGTCTCGGCTACTTTCCTCGCCAATCCAGACTTCGCTGCGTTCGCGGCAAGCTTCGGCGCCTGGAGCGCGGCGGCGGAAACCACGCAGGCCTTTAAAGATGCACTTGTGGAGGCTCAGGGGCGCTCGGGAATACGGCTGATCCACGCGAAGATCGACATCGAGCAGCTCGCCGCCAGTGGGGCGACAGTATCTGGTCTTCGGGCAAAAGGGTGACTGGCATAGAAAAAGGGCGGCACCGCTAAGGTACCGCCCCTTTTTTGTCGTTTTGCGCGTGGCGATCAGATGTCGTCGCCGAGGGCACCCTGGACTTCGCCCTTGGCCTGCTGGGCCTTGCCCTTGACTTCCTGGCCCTTGCCGTCGGCGCGGGTTTCCGGATCGTTCGACTGCTGCTTGGCCTTGCCAATAGCTTCGTTGACGTTGCCTTCGACCTTGCTCTTGAGTTCACCCATTTCAACTCTCCATTTTCAGTGCGTCGGTGTGATTACCGATGTGCAAAAAAAAACGGAGAAACAGTCCCTTACGTTCCTGTTGGAGGGGGCAGTTGCGCCAAAGCGACCTCCGCTTGCGACAAGAAATCAGACGCCCGCCATTTTGAGGATCAGCGACCATTCGTCGGGCATCACTTCGCACACGGAAAGGCGAGAGAGCTTTACGAGTTGCATGTCGGCGAGCCGCGGCTCGGCCTTCACCTGCTTTAACGTAACGACGCTCGGCAGCTTGGTCTTCGGCTTCACCTTCACGGCTGCCCACTTGCCGGTCTCGTCCGTCGGATCGGTCAGCCCGGCTTCGCTGATTTCGACGATTCCGACGATCTCGCGACCGATGTTCGAGTGATAGAAGAATGCCTGATCGCCTACTTCCATAGCGACCAGATTGTTCTTCGCCTGATGGCTGCGCACACCATCCCAGATGCCTTCGCCTTCCCGTTCCAGATCGTCCCAACCGTAAACGTCGGGTTCCGATTTCATAAGCCAGTAGCGCAAGGCGTCATTCTCCCATGGGGTCAGGTCTGTCGATTCGGCGATCCCGATCATGCAATTCTGCGATTGGGTTCGCGGTGGATGAAGTGGCGGGAATTGCTCGGGATTGTAGATCGACGCGACCGGCGCGGTCAAAATCGTCGCGATTCATTTACCCGATTTTCAGGCCCTCCTGACAATAATGTTCCTGACAGACGAACATCGTTGAGCACGGGATCGAGATAGACACCGCGAGATGGGCGACAAGAACGACCAACGGCCTGGCCTCGAGAAGGCCCAGCGCGACATCGTGATGCTTGGCATCGCGACCGCCGCGATTTTGCTGTTTGTCGGGATCGGTGGCACGGTGATGCCCCAAGTCGTTCGGCACCTTGTGAGTGGCAACGCCGCCCCGCCAGACACCGCCCTGACAAACGCGCTGCTCCTGAACATCGCGCTGATCATCTTTGGATGGCGCCGCTATTCGGATCTGCGTCAGGAAATCGAGCAGCGCCGCGAAGCCGAGGAGAAGGCAAACCGGCTCTCGCAACTCGATTCGCTGACGGGTTGCTATAACCGCCGGTCTGCGATCGAAAAGCTGATGGGTGCCATCGCGTCGCTCGGCCAGCCGAACGATTACGCCGGTTTCGTGATGATCGATCTCGACGGCTTCAAGGAAATCAACGATTCGAATGGCCACCAGGCTGGCGACACCGTGCTGCTTGCGGTTGCCGAGCGCCTCAAGCGACTGGCGCCGGAAGGGGCCAGCGTCGCCCGATTGGG
>CATMNW010000089.1 GCA_950071875.1 uncultured Erythrobacteraceae bacterium
AGGAATGGATCGGTAAGAAGCGCGCCGCATCGGGCCGGACCCCGCGCAAATACGAAAGTATCAAGGCGGCCTTCGCGCGGATGATCGAAGAGAACAGCTATCTTACCGAGGAGCAGGCGCGCCATCTCACCATTCATGGCGTGAACCGCAACGAGGACGGCACTTACAGCTGGAAGTTCGATCCCCATCTCAATGTATGGCCGACCGAAGATATCGCAGATGAATTTCTCCACCAGACATGGGCCGCTATCACCGCGCCGACCCTGCTACTCTACGGTGCAAACAGCTGGGCTTCGAATCCCGAAGGCGATGGCAGGCTGGACCATTTCGCCAGAGCCGAGGTTATCGAATTCGAGAACGCGGGCCACTGGCTTCACCACGATCAGTTCGAGCGGTTCATGAGCACGATCAGGGAATTCCTTTGAGCCCTGGCACCAATGACGGCGCTGGCGCATTGGTCGTTACGTGCGTCTGACATTTGCCAGTTACAATATTCATAAGGGCGTCGGCCTCGATCGCAAACGCGATCCCGAACGTATCCTCTCGGTACTGCACGAGATCGACGCCGACATAATGGCATTGCAGGAAGCCGACCGCCGAATTGGTGACCGTGCAAGCGTTCTGCCTCGCGCCGTGATTGACGATACGCACTGGCGATTGGTCGAAGTCGCTAGGCGTCCGCGCAGCATAGGCTGGCATGGAAATGCGTTACTGGTCCGGCGCAATATCGATGTCGTTGCAGGCGATGCACTCGATCTCCCGACACTCGAACCCCGCGGCGCGGCCTGCGGCGAGATCGTCGTCGAAGGGGTCGCCATGCGCATAATCGGCACGCATCTCGACCTTTCCGGCTTGCGCAGGCGTGATCAGATCCGGTCGTTATTGGCCCATTGCAGGGCGTGCGACCGCAATTTGCCGACCGTCATCATGGGCGACTTCAACCAATGGGGTCGACAAACGGGCGCCATGCGCGAATTCGCCGACGACTGGCAGGTTATTACCCCCGGTCGAAGTTACCCCAGCCGTCAGCCGGTTGCGACGCTCGACAGGATCGTGGCCAGCAACCATTGGAATTGCGTCGAGACGGCCGTCCATCACACAGGCCTTGCAGCAATTGCTTCGGATCATCTTCCGGTCAAAGCAACACTCAAATTGCTTAAAAAATAGGCAGCCGCTTAAAGACTGGGCAATGAACGCGGCGTCTTGCCGATTGTTTCCTTCGATTCTTCCTAGAATCGGTTTTGGCACGCACTTTGCTGCATGTGCGAATGCCGGCGTATGGGTCGGCTGATCGTATCGAAGGGGGCAGCGCGTGAAATTCATCATCGCCGTCATCAAGCCATTCAAGCTCGACGAGGTGCGGGAAGCACTCGGGGGTATCGGGGTGGCCGGGATGACCGTTACGGAGGTCAAGGGATTCGGACGCCAGAAGGGCCAGACCGAAATTTACCGGGGCGCGGAGTATTCAACCAACATGCTGCCCAAGGTGAAGCTCGAAATCGCCGCCAGCGACGATCTCGCTTCGCAAGTGGTCGAAACGATCCAGCAAACCGCCAGCACCGAAGCGATCGGCGACGGCAAGATTTTCGTATTCGACCTCGCCAGCGCCACGCGCATTCGCACCGGTGAAACCGGCGACACCGCGCTTTGACGGACAGGATGGGACCCATGATGTTTCGAACTCTATCTCGCAGCGCAGCCCTCGGCATCGCGCTGTTCGCACCGGCTGCTGTCTTCGCGCAGGAAGCGGTCAATCCCAATGCGGCAGAAGCTGCCGCAGCCGTATCAGGCGGCACAGGCTACATCTTCAACACCCTGCTGTTTCTCATCGGCGGCTTTCTGGTCATGTGGATGGCAGCAGGCTTTGCCATGCTCGAAGCAGGGCTGGTCCGTTCCAAGAACGTGTCGGTCCAGTGTCTGAAGAATATCGGCCTTTATTCCATCGCCGGACTCATGTTCTGGGTCATCGGCTACTCGATTGCTTATCCTGGTTTTGAGGGCGGATATTTCGGCATTGCCGATTTCCCCTATGCCATGCAGGCCGTTGGCGAAGCCGATACGGAAACCGGCTATTCGGTCGCTTCCGACTGGTTCTTCCAGATGGTTTTCTGCGCTACCACGGCATCGATCGTTTCCGGCACGGTTGCCGAACGCATCAAGATCGTGCCGTTCTTCATCTTCGTGACCGTGCTGACGGGATTCATCTACCCGGTGATCGTCAGCTGGGAATGGGGCGCCGGCTGGCTCGACGCTATGGGCTTCTCCGACTTTGCTGGATCTACGCTGGTCCATTCGACCGGGGGCTGGGCGGCCCTGATGGGGGCACTGATCATCGGTCCGCGCCTGGGTCGATACACCAGCAAGGGAATGGCTGTCTTCCCCGGCTCGAGCATCCCTCTCGCCACACTCGGAACCTTCATCCTGTGGCTCGGCTGGTTCGGCTTCAACGGCGCATCGCAGCTCGCGATGGGTACCATCGGTGACGTTTCGGATGTCTCGAAGATCTTCGTGAACACGAATATGGCGGCATGCGCCGGCGTCGTGGTCGCGATCATCCTCACGCAACTGCGCTACGGCAAGGCCGATACCACCATGGCGTTGAACGGCGCGCTGGCCGGCCTCGTGGCAATTACTGCAGAGCCGCTTACGCCGAATGTCGGAATGGCAATCATCATCGGGGGTATCGGTGGGGCGCTTCCGGTTATCTTCGTGCCGCTTCTCGACAAGCTGAAAATCGACGATGTGGTCGGTGCCATCCCGGTTCACCTCGTGGCAGGGATCTGGGGAACGCTCGCCGTTCCGCTGACCAACACCGAAGTGCCTTTCGTGGCACAGATCACGGGTGTGGCGGCGACCGGGGTATTCGTCTGCGCCACATCGTCCATCATCTGGTTCGCTCTGAAAGCCACGATCGGGGTCCGCCCGAGCGAGGAAGAAGAGATCGCCGGTCTGGATATCGGCGAGACCGGAATCGAAGCTTACCCGGAATTTTCCCGGGGTACCTGACAACCAGTTTGGCAGAGGCTCCCGCTCCTCTCCTCTCTCTCACGGGAGCCTCTGCCTAACCATGTTCCTCCTGCGAACACCGACTTTATTCGGGCCGGAGATTTTCTCTCCGGCCCCTTTTTTGCGAGCAATAGACGTAACTGCCGAGGTCGGAAGCGCATCCGCTCGACGCGGACAGCATGAATGCCAAAGCTTACGCCGGACGCCGCTTCCCGGGAGCGAAGGCAGCTCTCCAAACGGCACGCAGACCCCACAGCGCGAACACGCCGTTTGTTAGCCATACGCCGATATTCTTCCGGTCAGGCGGCGAGGTCCGCCTTCACGAATTCTGCGCAGCGTTCGCCAATCATGATGCTCGGCGCGTTGGTATTGCCGCTGACAAGGCGCGGCATGATGCTGGCATCGGCAATATACAGACCATCGAGGCTCCGCGCTTTCAGCCGCGGATCGACCACGGCATCTGCATCCGATCCCATGCGGCATGTACCGACGGGATGGTAGACAGTGTCGGCGCGCTCGCGGATCAAAGCGTCGAGCTCGGCATCGTCATCCAAATCGATAGGATAGCGATCCTGCGGTTCGTATTTGGCAAGGCTGGGTGAAGAGGCGATGCGATGCGACAGGCGCACGCCTTCGCGCAAGGTGGCGATATCGCGGTCGTCGTCGAGGAAGTTTGGATCGATACGCGGCGCCATCCGGGCGTCGGCCCCGTTGAGCCTGACAGTGCCGCGGCTTTCGGGGCGCAGAACGCAGGCATGAAGCGAAAAACCGTGGCCCTTTACTTTAGTGCGGCCATGATCTTCCAGCATTGCGGGTACGAAGTGCCACTGGATATCAGGTGCAGGGGCATCGGGCATCACACTCCAGAACCCGCCCGCTTCTGCATACGGCGTCGTCATGATTCCGGTACGCTTGCGCCGATGTTCGAAGATGGCTTTCGCCATGCGGACGGTCCCGGCCAAACTGTCTCCGATCAAGTCCTTGTTTTCAGTCTTCCAACTGGAAACATAGTCGATGTGATCCTGCAGATCGTTACCGACAGCGGCCTTGTCGAATGCGACCTCAATTCCATGCTCCTTGATGTGGGAAGCAGGCCCAATCCCCGACAGCATGAGTATCTGCGGCGAATTGAACGCACCTGCCGACAATATGACAGCGCCGCGGGCTTTGACGGTCCGCTGCCTGTCGCCAACCAGATAGGTGACACCTGTGACTCGTCCGCCATCGATCTCCAGTTTCTGCACGCTCACACCGATCCGCACATCGAGGTTTTTCGAACCGCGCAACGGCTCGATATAGGCTCGGGCGGCGGACCAGCGCTCGCCATCCTTCTGGGTAACCTGATATAGCCCGAAGCCTTCCTGTTTCGGGCCGTTGAAATCGGCATTGCGCGGTAACTGAAGCTGCGCAGCGGCCTCGACGAAGGCAAGGCTTCCCGGATTGGCCCATTTCTGGTCGCTGACCCATAGCGGGCCACTGGCGCCATGGTATTCATCGGCGCCACGAACGTTGTGTTCCGCCTTCCTAAAATAGGGCAGGACATCCTGGTAGCTCCAACCGCTGCAGCCGAGGTCTGCCCATTGATCGTAATCGAAGGCATTTCCCCGAATGTAGACCATCGCATTGATGGCAGAAGAGCCGCCCAGACCGCGGCCACGGGGCTGATAACCGATCCGTCCGCCGAGGCCTTTCTGTGGCACGGTTTCGAAGCGGTAGTTCTGCGCATCGCGCAGGAACGGCATGAAGCCCGGCGTTTTGACCAGCATACTGTTATTGCGCCCGCCCGCTTCGAGCAGGCAAACGCTCTTGCCCGCTTCGGCCAGACGTCCGGCTGCTGCGCTGCCGGCACTCCCCCCACCGATAACGATGACATCGAATTCGTCCATGGAAACTCCTCTCGATTCGAGAGGTTAGGCAGGCTCTGCCTTGCTCGCAATCGGGTTTTCGGATGAAACGGGTTTTTCAATCGATGTCCGTCGCTCCTGCCATGCTGCCCGGATCTGATCCGAGGTTTCCCGGCTGCCGTCATGAGTCCAGCCGGGTTCGCGGAGGAGGTAGGAAAGCTTGTGCTTCCACGGCGCGCGCCACATATCCTGCGCTATGCCGATCCATTCGTGGAACACCGCCCACAAAAGGTTGAAGCTGCCCAGTTGCTTGACGATCCCGTAACGGATCTTCTCGTCTTTCACTTCAGGCTCGAATGTACCGAACAGCTTGTCCCAGACGATGAAGACACCGGCATAATTGCGGTCGAGATAGCGCGGGTTGGTCGCGTGGTGGACGCGGTGGTGACTCGGCGTGTTCATCACCGCTTCGAACCAGCGCGGCATGCGGTCGATGGCCTCGGTATGGATCCAGAACTGGTAGACGAGGTTGAACCCGCCTGCGAGCGCAATCATCGCCGGGTGGAAGCCGATGAGGACCAGCGGCAGCGCGAAGGCGAAGCCCAGCGTCAGGAAGCCGGTCCACGTCTGGCGCAGCGCGGTAGACAGGTTGTAGTGCTGGCTCGAATGGTGGTTCACATGGCTCGCCCAGAACCAGCGCACGCGGTGGCCGAAGCGGTGAACCCAGTAGTATTTGAGATCGTCGAGCACGAAACACAGGGCAAACGCCCACCAACTCCACCCGATGTCGAACAGGCGAAACTGCCAGACCCACAGGAACAAGGCGAAGAAAGCGCCGCCGAACGCAAGCCCTGCAACCGTACTGCCCAGTCCGAAGGCAAGGCTGGTAAGCGTATCTCTAGGCTCGTAACTTTCCGGTCGCTTGCGCCAGGCCCAGATCATCTCGATCAGGACCAGCGCGACAAAGCCGGGAACGGCAAGCTCGGTGGGTGAGAATTCGGGCATGTCTGTCAGCTCTTTAGTGCTTCTATAGCACGGACCCAAGCCGATGGATCGTCAACCGCGAAGTGCGCCGAGCCAAAGCGGTTTTCGGCAGTATCGATAACAATCCGGTCGCCTTCGATGCTTGCGCACGCAAGCGGGGTAAGCAGTCGCCCTGCAAAATGGACCCCATGGGGCCGCAAAAGAAGCACGCGCCCGGCAGCATCACGCAAGAGTCCGCCGCGACCGTCGCGATCGAGGGCGATGCTGACAGGTTCGAAGCCACTGACTGCCTCATCAGCCGCAATGCGCGCCTCATTCTCGCTCGAAAGACTTGGCTCGGGTCCAAGCTTCAGCCACCGGGCGAGACCCGCCAGCGCGATGATTGCGGCAAGCGAGCCGAGAAACTGGAATAAGGCAGCGGGAACAGTCATTGCAGGAAGGCAATTGGCACGCGCCGCGGTTTGCGGCAAGCAGATGGCAACAGGGAGACTTTCATGACGCTTAAAGCCATTCTCGCCGCCGGAGCTGCCGTTCTCGCCGCGCCCACGTTCGCGCAAGACGCAGATCCCATCGCACAGGTCGAGGCACAGGAGGAGCGCACAGAGCGGGTCGCCAGGCAGATTTGGGAATTTGCGGAACTCGGTTATCTCGAAACCCAATCGAGCGGGCTGCTGGTCGACGAACTGCAGAAAGAAGGTTTCTCGATACGATCCAGCGTGGCCGACATTCCGACCGCCTTTGTCGCCGAATGGGGCGAGGGCGGTCCGGTAATCGGTTTGTTGGCGGAGTTCGACGCTTTGCCTGGAATCAACCAGTCCGCTTCTCCCACCCGTGATCCCGTGGAGGGCAAGCATGCCGGTCATGCCTGCGGGCACAACCTTTTCGGCGCAGGTTCGCTGAGTGCTGCCATTGCGATCAGGAACTGGCTCGAGGCGACGGGGACACCGGGCCGAGTGCGCCTGTACGGCACTCCGGCGGAAGAAGGTGGTTCGGGCAAGGTCTACATGGCGCGCGCAGGACTTTTCGACGATGCCGATTTCGTGATCGACTGGCATCCGGCCGACCGAAATTCCGCCGCTTCGCGCATGAGTCTCGCCAATCGTTCGGGCAAGTTCCGCTTCCGCGGGATCTCGGCCCACGCAGCCGGGGCGCCCGAGCGTGGCCGCTCGGCCCTGGACGGGGTCGAGGCAATGAACATGATGGTCAACATGATGCGTGAGCACACCACGATGGACACGCGCATCCACTACGTGATTACCAGTGGCGGCAGCGCACCGAACGTGGTCCCTGACTTCGCCGAGGTGTTTTACTACGTCCGTCATTCGGATGCCGACGAGGTTCGTGCCCTGTGGCCGCGCCTCGAAGCGGCGGCCGAGGGCGCGGCCATGGGCACGGGGACCGAGGTCGACTGGGAAATCATCCATGGCAACAATCCGACGCTCCCGGTCGAATCGCTGCAGTTGATGATGACCGAAAAGCTGAATGCACTCGAGCCGCTGGAATACACAGCCGAGGAGCTGGAATGGGCGGCGACGATCCGCGAGAGCCTGGGTGACGACGCGCCCGAGCTTTCAGCGGCGCAGTCGGTGGAGGAATACGCTGTCCTGACCGGCTATGGTTCTACCGATGTCGGCGATGTAAGCCGAGCTGTCCCGACGGTAAGCGTACGAACGGCGACCTGGGTGCCCGGCACTGCCGCGCACAGCTGGCAGGCTGTTGCAGCCAGCGGTCACAGCTATGGCGCAAAGGGCACGCAGCACGCGGCCAAGGCCATGATACTTGCCGCGGTGGAACTGTATACGAACCCTGACTTGCGCGAACGTGCAACGGCGGAATTCAACGAAGCCCGCGGAGAGGGTTACGTATACGAATCTCTTCTTGGAGACCGGAAGCCGCCACTCGACTATCGCCGGTGATCAGCTGCTGGCAGCCCCGGCGAACATGTCCATTGCCGGACGTACCGGACTGACGTCGTAGCCTGCCACTGCTGCCGCCTCGGCGATCTGGTCGGGGCTGGCGCCTCCACGTGCCTGGGCGAGCGACCAGAGTAGGGTCGATCGCGTCCCCGAACGGCAATACCCGAGTACAGGACCCTGGGCGCTGGCAAGTGCTTCCTGCAGCGCTTGCACCTGCGGTTCCAGCAGGGCCGCTATTGACAGGTCGGACCCGGCCCCGCATCATTCCGGCACGACACCGAATTTCTATTATCCCTTGTTTTGACAATTTGAGGTCTCCAATGGCGACGATATTCGCAACCGAGTCAATTGGCCTTGACGGGCTGTTTCAATTCTCCCCTCTTCCATATGCGCATGTCGGCGGGCCCGGGAATACCACCTGGACCGGCAACGGCTATGACAACACCTATGCCGGAGGGCTGGGCGATGAAGAGGTGTCCGGCTTTCACGATCTCGGGCATCTGGCGGTGGAAGAAGGTGAGCAGCAGCGTGCGGATATGC
>CATMNW010000090.1 GCA_950071875.1 uncultured Erythrobacteraceae bacterium
CGCCATCGAAAACCTTGTCGGCTGGCCTGTGCTCTATCTGCTGGGCGGCGGTGACGATTTGCGGCTGGCCTATCTCGCGCAGGCGGAGGGAGAGCGGCTGCGCGAACTGGTGCGGGCCCGTCGCGACGGCGTGCCGATATCCTCCGCAGACGGGCAGCCCGATGCTGCCGAAGCCCCCGCACGGGTTCTCTACCAGATGAATCCGAGGCGCGTCCTGACCTTCGGAATTTTCGAATTCTCGCTCGCGGTGGTTGCCGTGGTCGCCGGTTTTGCGAGCCAGTTCGACATGGTGCTGGGCATTGAATGGTGGAACTGGAAATCATGGCGTGAAGAACTGGCCGGCCCCGGGCAGTGGCTCGCCGGACTGGGTCTGCTTGCACAGGTCATCGGGGTGATCGCGGCGCTGGTATCGTTGGTGGTAGTCGGCGTGCTCACCGGTATCGTGCGTACGATACTGAGGGAGTGGGAATTCCGGCTCGAACGAACTGACAAAGGTCTGCGACGCAGGCGTGGCCTTCTTACGCGGACCGATCTTGTGATGCCGGTCCACCGTGTGCAGGCAGTCCGGCTGGGGACGGGTATCGTGCGCCGGTTTTTCGGGTGGCATTCGCTCAGGCTTGTCAGCCTCGCTAGCGATAGCGGTTCCGCCAATCACGTGGCCGTGCCGTTTGCACAGATGGAAGAGATCGCACCGGTTGTGGGTGAAACCGGCTTTGTGCTTCCCGCAGCGGACTTGCAATGGCGCCGTGCTGCGCGCGAATACCGTACCGATGGCTTTGTTCTCGGGTTCGCATTCATGGCAGTTGCGAGCGTTGTGCTGGCCCTGGCAGGAGCAGGTGCCTTTGCACTGTTACCGCTGGCGATCGGCGGTACGTTGACAGCGCTGCACGAATACCTGCGCTGGCGTTGGGATCGACATACGCTGGACGCCGTGCAGATCTATGCCCGCCGGGGCTGGCTCGCGCCGAGTACCGTGGTCGCTTCGCGCGAGAAGCTGCAATCGGTCGAGCTGGTTCGTAATCCGCTGGCGCGGATGCGCGGCTATGCGGACGTACATTTCGGTCTGGCGGGAGGCAGGCTGAGCATCAGGGGACTACACCTCGAACAAGCGAAAAGCGTGCGTGATGCCGCCCTTGCCAGCATGGCCGAACAGGATTTCTCGGACGTGGTGGAGACCGGGGCAAGTGCCCCTTAAGCGCGCAGGTCAGACCATTCCGGGTGACGGTCGAATTGTCGGGCAACGTAGGAACAGCTCGGTACGATCTTGAAGCCTTCGCTACGAGCATCGTCGATCAACGCATCAACCAGTTTCTGTGCAATGCCTTTCCCGCGCATGGATGATGGTACCAGCGTATGCCCGGCATCGCGCGCCTGACCGCGCAGCGTCCAGGTAAGTTTGCCAGCATCCTGGCCATCGGATGTGGTCGCCAGATATTCCCCGTGCGTATGCCGGTTGTGGTGTTCGATATCGATCTGGTGTGAATTCATGTGCTGAAAGTTTCCTTTCTGGGCAAGCAACGCCTCACTGGTTAAGGGCGTTCCGATGCTTTTCCTGTCAGACAACGCCGCGTCCGTTCATCCCGCAGTCTTCGACGCCATGCGGGCGGCGGATGAGCCGGATTCGCCATATGACGGTGACCGCTACAGCCAGACTCTCGATGACAAATTCGCGCAGGTGTTCGGCAAGGAATGCGCGGTGCTTTGGGTAGCCACGGGGACGGCGGCTAATTGCCTCGCCTTGGCGACACTGGTTCAACCGCATGGCGCGGTGGTCTGCCACAAGGAAGCCCATATCGAGATGGACGAAGGCGGCGCCCCCGGTTTTTTCCTGCACGGTGCGAAGCTGCTGCTGGCGGATGGGGCTGGCGCAAAGCTTACTCCCGATACCATTCGCGCGGTGATCGATCCGATCCGAGACGATGTCCACCAGGTTCAACCCCAAGCGATCTCGATTACGCAGGCGAGCGAGTATGGCCGCAGCTATCGACCGGAAGAAGTGGCCGCCATTGTAACGCTGGCCCGCCAACGGGGTCTTGGCGCACATATGGACGGTGCGCGATTTGCAAATGCGGTCGCTTATCTGGGGTGTTCTCCTGCGCAAGCCGCCGGCGAAGTCGACGCCTTGAGCTTCGGCTTCATCAAGAACGGTGGATTGGGTGCCGAAGCGATCGTTTTCTTCGATCCTGCTCTTGCAGATGTTGCCCGCTATCGCCGAAAGCGGGCGGGGCATCTGCAATCGAAGGGTCGGTTTGTCGCTGCGCAACTGGGCGCGATGCTCGATGGCGCTGTCTGGCTTGCGAACGCCCGCCATGCGAATGCCGCGGCACAGGAAATTGCCGGTGCCTGCGATGGACGGTTGATGCACCCGGTCGAAGCCAACGAACTGTTCGTCCGGTGTACCGTGACCGAGCGGGAAGCACTGCGGGCCAAGGGATTCCAATTCTACGATTGGGGCAGCGATGCTGCGCGGTTCGTGACCGCCTGGAACACGCGGGACGACCATGCTTCCGCGCTTGCGAAAGCCATCGCCGGGCTATGAGCGGCAATAGCGAGGCAGAAAGCCTTTTCACTCCGCGGAACTTCGCAGCGTTTTTGCTTGTCAGCATCATCTGGGGCGGCACGTGGCTGGTCATTCGCGACCAGATTGCAAGTGTTCCGGCAAGCTGGTCCATTACCTATCGCTTTGTCATTGCAGCGTTGGGGATGTTCGCCCTAGCGGCAATTCGCGGTGAAACACTCAGGCTGGCGCCGGGCGGTTTGCGCTGGGCGCTCTTGCTGGGCGTGTTCCAGTTCACCCTGAATTTCGGCTTCGTCTACAACGCGGAAAGTTACATAACGTCAGGACTGGTGGCGGTGATGTTTGCGCTTCTGGTGGTTCCGAACGCGATCTTCGGAAAACTGCTTCTGGGGCAACGGATCACCGGAGAATTCGTGCTGGGCTCTGCCATTGCAACGGTTGGCGTTGCCTTGCTGTTTGCACACGAATGGCGCTCATCGCCTGCCACGCTCGAGCAGGTGCTGCTCGGCGCTGCGCTGACGGTCGGGGGCATTCTCTCGGCGAGCGCCGCCAATATCACGCAAGCCATGGAAGGCGCGAAGAAGCAGCCGTTCCTGGCGCTTCTTGCATGGTCGATGACCGCGGGTGTCGTAATAAACTCGGTCTTCGCTTTTGTATCCGCCGGACCGCCGCAATTTGACCCGCGGCCCTCATACACCTTGGGCATCCTTTATCTCGGCATTGCCGGATCGGTCGTGACCTTCCCGCTGTATTACGGACTGGTTCGCAAGGTCGGTGCGGGGCAGGCGGCCTACAGTTCGGTAGTCGTTCCGGTGGTGGCCATGGTCCTGTCGACGCTGTTCGAAGGCTTCAAATGGGCACCGCTTCCCGCTGCCGGGGCTGTCATTACGCTGATCGGGATGGTGGTCGCGATGCGCGGGCGCGCGAAACCGCCACCCCGGCGGGCTACTCCCGAACCCTGAGACTGGCGAGACCTTCGCGGTATGTCGGATACTTGGGCGCCCAGCCAAGAACGCGCTTGGCCTTGCCATTCGCGACCCGCCGGTTCTCGGCGTAGAAGCCGCGAGCCATCGCAGACAGGTCCGCTTCCTCCAGCGATTGCAAAGGTGGAAATTCGGTACCGATCAGGCGACACGCCTCTTCAACGACTGCATTCTGGCTCGCAGGCAAATCGTCCGCCAGGTTGTACGCTCCGGGAGGCGCGTTGCTTTCAATACAGGCAACCACGCCGGCCACGATATCGTCGACATGCACACGGCTGAAAACCTGGCCGGGCATGTCTATGCGCTTTGCCTGTCCCTTAGCGATGCGTTCGAATATGCTTCGCTCGGGTCCGTAAATGCCGGGTAAGCGAAAGGCCCGAGCGTCCAGTTTCAGCCAATTTTCGTCGGCTTCGCTGCGGGCTGTCCGTCGGCCCGTTCCCGTCGGACTGCTCTCATCGACCCACGCGCCCTTTGCGTCACCATAGACACCGGTCGAGGACAGATATCCGCGCCAGGTTGCAGGGATGTCCTTGCGGTAACGCGCCAAGACCGGGTCAACGCCAGCGTCCCTGTCCGGCGGAACGGAAGACAGTACATGGGTTGCACCGGCCAGAGCCTTCGCCACTGCAGCACCGTCGTCGAAAGCGATATTGCCGTCACGTCCGGTCGCATCGATATGCCAACCGTGCCGGCGGATTGCCGCTGCGATGCGCGATGCCGTGTACCCTAGTCCGAAGATCATCAGTCGGCTCATGCGTTGTCGGGATACCTTTCTTCGATTGGTGCTGGCAATGCGCGCAGAAATCTTTTTTTCCCGCAGTCAGCCCACGACGCCAACCGTTTATTCCGTCAGTTACACGGAGGCTGTGCTGCATATGTGAACGCAATTCCTCGACGGGCGTTGCGATGAATGACAGAGAATTCAAATTACCCGACACGACAGGAATCAACATGGATATCGCGCGTACGCCCTCCACTCCCGACGGCAACATCGAAATGGCCGATGCCGCCATCGAACCGAAGGACCCGCCGGTAATCCGTAGGGAGGACTACACGCCTTTCCCATGGCTGGTGCCTACGGTGCGGATGGAATTCGATCTTGGTGTCACCAGAACACGCATTGTCACCACCCTGGATGTGGAGCGCAATCCGGCCGCCGAACCCTCGCCGTCGATCCGGCTCAATGGGGACGGTCTGGAACTGGTCTCGCTCAAGTGTGATGGCGGTGACTGCGCAGGGCACATGATGGATGGCGATGATCTCCTCGTCACGCTCGAAGGGGACAGGCACACGATCGAAATCGTCACTGAAATCGATCCCGGCGCGAATTCTCAGCTCATGGGTCTCTATGCGTCGAGCGGGATGCTATGCACGCAGTGCGAGGCCGAAGGCTTCCGACGCATCACCTTCTTCCCCGACCGGCCAGATGTGCTCAGCACCTACACCGTGCGGATGAGCGGACCGAAGGCGCAATTCCCGGTGTTGCTGTGCAATGGCAATCGGGTCGATACCGGCGAGGATGGCGAGAACCACTGGGCCGAATGGCACGATCCGTGGCCGAAGCCATCCTATCTTTTCGCCCTTGTTGCGGGCGACCTGGTAGCCCGCACCGACAGCTTCACCACCATGAATGGCCGCACCGTGGAGCTGAACGTTTATGTTCGCGATGGCGATCTCGATCGCACGGAGCATGCAATGGAAAGCCTGAAACGTTCCATGAAGTGGGACGAGGAGGTTTTCGGACGCGAATACGATCTCGACCTTTTCAACATCGTTGCCGTTTCGGATTTCAACATGGGTGCCATGGAGAACAAGGGCCTCAACATATTCAATACCAAATACGTTCTGGCAGACCGCGAAACTGCCACCGATGGCGATTTCGACGGTGTCGAAGGCGTGATCGGTCACGAATACTTCCACAACTGGTCGGGCAACCGCGTCACCTGCCGCGACTGGTTCCAGCTGAGCCTCAAGGAAGGCTTCACCGTGCTCCGTGACCAGTTGTTCAGCCAGGATATGGGCAGCGAACCGGTCAAGCGGATCGAGGATGTTCGCGTGCTGCGAGGTGTCCAGTTTCCCGAAGATTCGGGTCCGCTGGCGCATCCTATCCGTCCGGACAGTTACCGCGAGATCAGCAATTTCTATACGTCGACCGTCTACAACAAGGGTGCGGAAGTCATTCGCATGATGCGCACGATGGCGGGTGAGGAAGCTTTCCGCCGCGGAACGGATACCTATTTCGATCGCCATGACGGCGAAGCGGCCACCTGTGAGGATTTCGTCAAGTCGATCGAGGACGGGACCGGCATGGATCTCTCCCAGTTCCGCCGATGGTATTCGCAGGCCGGCACCCCGAAAGTTTCCGTAACCCTCGACCATGATGGCGACACGGCCACCATTACCCTTGCCCAGGCCATTCCATCGACACCGGGCCAGGAGGAGAAGCAACCCATGCCGATCCCCCTGAAGCTGGCGCTGTTCGATCGCGAAACCGGCTCGCATTCGGGCGAGGAACTGGTTGTGCTCGACAAGGAAAGGGAGGTTTTCACTTTCCGGGGTTTCGACCGGAAGCCGATCCTTTCGATCAACCGAACTTTCTCGGCTCCGGTGACCATCGCTCGCGAGGTGCCACGCGAAGATCTCGTCTTCCTTGCGGCGAAGGACGACGATCCGTTTGCCCGCTATGAAGCGATGCAGGAACTGATGACCGGACATCTGGTGGCCGCAGTATCGGGCAATCTTGCTGCCGATGAACGTGACGCTGGAAGCGCCGATATTGCAGAGGCAATGCGGTCGGTTCTCGAAGACGATCGGATCGACGACCTGATGCGCGGCGAATTGATGTCGATGCCCGGACAGACCTATGTCGCCGAGCAGATGCTTGCCGCCGATCCCGGCAGGATTCACAAGGAAAGAGAGGCTTTGAAAGCCGATATCGGAACCCGTCTGCGTGACGAGTTGCACGATCTTTACGATCGCGCGGAAAGGGTTCCCTACTCTCTGGATGCGGAAGCAAAGGGTGCGCGCAAGGTGAAGACCCTGGTGCTGGGTTATGCCGCAGCAAGCGATCCGGAAAAGGCTGCCGAACTCGCCTCCCATCAGTACGAAGGTGCCAACAACATGACAGACCGGCAGGGCGCGCTGATGGTCCTTGCCGGGCTCGACAGCGCCGAGCGCACTCACAAGCTGCTGGATTTCTACAATCGCTACCGGGACAATGCGCTGGTAATCGACAAATGGTTCTCGCTGCAAGCGTCATCGCTCCACCCAGAGGCCATCGAGCATGTAAAGGCGCTTCGCGACCACCCCGATTTCACACTGAAGAACCCCAATCGCGTGCGCTCGCTCTACATGGCCTTTGCCGCCAATCCTACATCGTTCCATGCAGCAGATGGCGAAGGGTACAGGATGATTGCCGATCTCATCCTCGAACTGGATCCGATCAACGCCCAGACGGCTGCGCGTTTCGTGCCACCGCTTGGCCGCTGGCGGCGGATCGAGGAAGGGCGCGCCAAGTTGATGCGCGAGGCGCTGGAGCGGATAGCTGCCGCGCCGAAATTGTCGCGCGATACCTTCGAACAGGTCACGCGTTCGCTGGGGTAGCAGTCATGGAGGGGTTTCTGACTTCCGCCGCCCTGGGAACCATCCCGCACGGCTTTTCGACATCCGACGGATTTGACCTGCCGGATGTCGTACCTTCCACAAGCCTTGTGCGAGCGAAGCAAGTGCATTCGGCGGATGTGAAAATCGTTACTCAGGCGTGGGACGATCCGCCCGAGGCCGATGCACTGGTCACGAACAAGACCGGGCTCGCCCTTGGCATCGTTACCGCCGATTGTGCTCCTGTACTGCTGGCGGATCCACATGCCGGGGTCATCGGAGCGGCGCACGCTGGCTGGCGGGGCGCTTTGAACGGTGTCATCGAAAACACTGTTGCAGCAATGGTTTCGCTCGGCGCGTCGATCGACTCCATCGGCGCTGCCATCGGGCCGACGATCGCCCAAGACAGCTATGAGGTCGACCAAGCCTTCCGCGACCAGTTCGAAGAAAGCGATGGCCGGTTCTTCCAACCCGGCCGGGAAGGGCACTTGCAATTCGATCTGCCTGCGTATGTTGCGCAGCGCCTTGGCCTTGCCGGTGTCGGACTGGTCGAAGACCTTCGCGAAGATACCTATACCCAGCCAGCCCGGTTCTTCTCCTTCAGGCGAGCCACCCATCGCAACGAACCGACCGGTGGCCGCCAGTTGAGTGTCATCGGCCTGCCGGCATAAGTTCGACGCAACTTCCGGCTCTGCCACTTGCACGGGACTGCATGGACCTTGCCAAAATGGCGGTTGGCAATGCGTGTCTGAGCGGCTAGAGGCGCGACCAAACCGGGCATACCGGGGGCTTTCGCGCACGTGCTATCTTGCCTGCGTCCGGGCTTTCCGCAAGACCGGTCAAAGGATTCGTACAGGGGCCGTCCGACCCGGTTTCGGGAAGGGCACCAAACCAAGGCAGGCAAGGCATAGCGCTGATGGCAGACACCGCTGCAACCGCAACTCCCGCACCGGCAGGCGACACCGATGATGGTATCCGCCGGCGCGACTTTCTCGACATTGCAGCCGTAAGCGCAGCCGGTATCGGCGGCCTTGCGGTCCTGTATCCGCTGGTCAGCCAGATGGCACCGTCGAAGGATGTGCTTGCCGCAAGTTCGACCGAGGTTGACGTTTCGGCCATCGAGCCG
>CATMNW010000091.1 GCA_950071875.1 uncultured Erythrobacteraceae bacterium
TCTGCTGGACATAGCGGATCGCCTCGCCGCGCCGCGTTTCGCAGAAGTCGATGTCGAAGTCGGGCATCGACACACGTTCCGGATTGAGGAAACGTTCGAACAGCAGGCCCAGCTGGATCGGATCGAGGTCGGTAATCGTCAGCGCCCAGGCGACGAGGCTGCCCGCACCCGAACCACGTCCCGGCCCCACCGGGATATCGTGGTCCTTGGCCCATTTGATGAAGTCGGCAACGATCAGGAAGTAGCCCGGGAAGCCCATCTGGTTGATGATGTCGACTTCGAATTTCAGCCGGTCGAAATAGACCTTGCGGTCTTCCTCGCTCATTTCGCCATAAGGTTCGAGACGCACCTCGAGACCCTTTCGCGCATCTTCTTCCAGCATGCGCGCCTCGCCTTCGAGATCGCCGGCAAGGCTGGGCAGGATCGGCTTGCGATAAGGCGGCGCGTAAGCGCATCGCTGCGCGACGACGAGCGTGTTTGAAACCGCTTCGGGCAGGTCGTCGAACGCTTCGTCCATCATGTGGTATGTCTTGACGTAGCCTTCCGGGTTGGAGCGGGCACGGTCCTCGGCATCAACATGGGTCGATCCGGCGATGCACAGCATGGCATCATGCGCCTTGTGCATGTGCGGTTCGGCGAAGTTTGCGGGGTTGGTGGCGACCAGCGGCAGGTTGCGGGCGTAGGCAAGATCGACCAGCGCCCGTTCGGCGCGCTCTTCGACCGCATTCCCCCGCCGGGCGAGTTCGATGTAAAGCCGGTCCGGGAACAGGGCCTGCAACCTGTCGAGCAAGGCTTCGGCGTGGCTCTGCTGTCCTTCGGCAAGCAGTCGCGTCGCTCCGCCCTCGCTTGCGCCGGTGAAGGCGATCAGCCCGTCGGTATGCCCTTCGAGATCGTCCATGCGGACATGCGGTTCGAATTCGAGCGGTCGTTCAAGATGCGCCTTCGATACGAGATGGCATAGATTGTCGTACCCGTCCTCGTCCTGCGCATAGAGCGGCAGGTAATCGACCAGCTTGCCTTCCTTGTCGCGGGCAACGCCCAGCAGCGTGCCGATGATCGGCTGGATGCCTTCCGCCTTGCAGGCATTGGCGAACATGACCGCGCCATAAAGGCCATTGCGGTCGGCAATCGCGATTGCAGGAAAGCCGCGTTCCTTCGCCAGCTTGGCCATCGCCTTGGGATCGATGGCACCTTCGAGCATCGTGTAGGCCGAGAGGATACGGAAGGGAACGAAGGGCTTGAAGGACATGGTGTGCAATATGCGGATTGCGCGCGCGATTCTCCAGTCGTTCGCGCGCACAATTCTCCACAGGCTGTGGGCCCGCTAAAGCAGGCGTTCGATATCGCGCGCAATCGTCTTGGGGGCATCTGCCGGACCATAGCGCTTTACCACCTTGCCCGTCCGGTCAACGAGGAACTTGGTGAAGTTCCATTTGATCGCTTTCGAACCCATCAGGCCGGGCTTTTCGGACTTCATCCAGTCGAACAGCGGGCTGGCATTGTCGCCGTTAACGTCGACCTTCGCCATCAAGGGGAAGGTCAGGCCGAAATTCACCTTACAGAATTCGGCAATTTCATCGGCATTGCCCGGTTCCTGCCCGCCGAACTGGTTGCAGGGAAAGGCGAGGACTTCGAAATCCTTGTCCTTGTACTGCTGGAACAGCTCTTCCAGCCCGTCATATTGCGGGGTGAAGCCGCACTTGCTGGCCGTATTGACCACCAGCAACACCTTGCCGAGCTTCTTGGAAAGATCGAGCTCGTCACCCTTGTTGGTGGCGACGGTGAAATCGGCGATAGTCGTCATGGCGGCGCTATTCCTTGCGGCGATAGATCAGGTCGAAGCTGTCGTTCCATGAAAGGCCATGGTCGGTGCTTGCCTGTCCGTACTGACGCACGCTGCCATCCTCTTCAAGCGTATAGGTCATTCGCACCAGCGTAGGATTTCCTTTCCCATCCTTGCCCCAGTAACCCGACAGCACCATTGCGCCATCGATTGGACCTCCATCGAAGAAAACGCGCCCGGGCGTGCCGCCCACCCACAACTGGTGCCAGCCCGAAGTTTGCGGATCGAACGTGCTGATGCTGGTTCCGGGGCGCCCCTGCACCGGCATCCAGGTTTCGCGGATTGCGCAGCCGGCGCTGACCTTTTCGATCCGGCTGTCGCCGACCTTCTGGTCATCTCCGTTCGCAAAAACGTCCCATTCGCCGACCCAGAAATCGAAGGCCTCGTGATCGTCCCCTTCGCACCTTGGCGGCTCAGGCGGCGTGGCCGCTTGTGATAGGACGAGTGCCAAAGCAGCAGTAATCATGAATGTTCTCCCCTCCCGGCAGGGGATGGCGGCTGGCACAGCCATGTGGCCAGTCATTTTCTGCCGGGGGGCGAGATTTACCTACGAAAGCGGAAAACTGGCATGCTTGGAAAGGTCCGCGACCTCTTCGGCATGATATTCGCGATCGCCCGCTTTCTCGATGTAGTAATCCTTCCGTTCGTCTGCCGGCAGCAGCATCATATGGCGGACAAGCTCTGCAAACGTGCCAGAGCGCAAGCCCTTGGCACCGTCGAGCAGGCCGTCGCCATCATCCACCCGGTGGAGGCTGGCGCGGTCGTCCCACTGGATACCTTCTTGATGGGTGTCGTCGGCTTTGAAAGTACTGGGATGATCGGTCATCGGGAATTCTCCTTCGACCGATCAACACACGAACGTGCTTGCGGGTCCGCTAGGTGAGCAGACCTTCGTGAAGGCGCACCACGCGGTCCATCTTCTGCGCCAGCCGTTCATTATGCGTGGCGATCAGCGCTGCGCTGCCTTCCCCGCGTACCAGCGAGAGGAATTCGTTCAGCACCTTGTCGCTGGTCGCTTCGTCCAGATTACCGGTAGGTTCGTCGGCGAGGACGAGGTCGGGCTTGTTGGCAAGACCACGAGCAACCGCCACGCGCTGCTGCTCGCCCCCGGACAACTGGCTGGGACGATGATCGAGCCGATGCCCGAGGCCGAGCGCCGTCAGCAGCTGGCGTGCCCGTTCCTCGGCCTCGTCGCGCGGATTTCCGGCTACCAGTTGCGGCAGCACGACATTCTCGGTCGCGTCGAAATCGGGCAGCAGGTGGTGGAACTGGTAGACAAAGCCCAGGTGGTTGCGGCGCAAGACGGTCCGGGCGCGCGGATCGGATTTCTCGGCGGATTGGCCGGCAATCGTGATCGAGCCACCGAACCCGCCTTCCAGCAGGCCGACAGCCTGCAGCAGTGTCGACTTGCCGGATCCCGAAGGCCCCAGAAGCGCGACGATCTCGCCCGGTTGAATGGCAAGGTCCACGCCGCGCAAGACGTCGATGCGCACCCCGCCCTGTTCGAAACTGCGGGTAAGGCCGCTCAACTCTACGACGGGATTACTCATAACGAAGCACCTGCACCGGATCCGTACCCGCCGCCTTCCAGGCAGGATAAAGCGTGGCGAGGAAGCTGAGCACCAGCGCCAGAAGAACGATCATCATGACCTCTACCGGATCGGTCTTGGACGGCAGGGTGGTCAGGAACCGGACCTGCGGATCCCACAGTTCGACCCCCGTCATCCAGCCGATGAACGCAGTAATCTGCTGGCGGAATGTCAGGATGACGAAACCAAGAACTAGTCCGGCCACCGTGCCGATCGCGCCCACGGTGAAACCGGTCGTGACGAATATCTTCATCAGGCTCGACCGTGTCGCCCCCATCGTGCGCATGATCGCGATATCGCGGGTTTTCGCACGCACCAGCATGACCAGGCTCGACAGGATATTGAAGGCTGCCACCAGAACCATGAAGCTAAGGGCGAAAGCCATTGCTACGCGTTCCACCTGCAATGCCTCGAACAGGGTGGAATTGATCGTTTTCCAATCGGACACCACTGCCCTGCCCTCGACCGCACGCTGGACCGGCTGGAGGATTTCGCCGACCTGGTCGGCATCTTCCACCGTGACCTCGATCATCCCGACGGTATCGCCGATCAGCAGCAATGTTTGCGCGTCCTCCATCGGCATGATGACGAATGCCCCGTCGTAGTCGTAAACGCCGACCTCGAAGATCGCCGCGACTTCGTAGCCGACCTGCCGCGGCACGGTTCCGAAAGGTGTCGAGCGGCCTTGCGGGTTGATGATGGTGATCGTGTCGCCCACCCGTGCCCCGATGTTTTCCGCCAGACGGACGCCGATGGCGACCTTGTTCGCGCCGGGCTGAAGCGCGTCGAAGTTGCCGGTGAGCGCCTTCGACGAAAGCTCCTGCAGATCCTGCGGGGTATTGCCGCGCACCAGGATCGCCTCGACCCGGCCGTTGAAGCTGGTGAGCAGGGGCTGTTCGATCAAAGGCGACGCGCTGACGACACCGGGCGTTTCCTCGACCTGCTGAAGGATATTCTCCCAATCGTCGAGCCGTCCGCCATAGGCCTGCACGATGGCATGCCCATTGAGGCCGACGATCTTGTCGAGCAGTTCTGCACGAAAGCCGTTCATGACGCTCATCACGACCACCAGCATGGCGACCGACAGCATGACAACGCCGATGGAGATGCTGGCGACCAGCGCGATGAAGGCTTCGCCCTTGCCCGGAAGCAGGTAGCGTTTGGCGATCATCCGTTCGAAAGGAGAGAGGATCAAGGCGGCCCTTGTGTTTGCCCGTTGTGTGCGCTGCGTTTAGGCAGCCGATCCTTGCTGCGCAATGAAATCATGGTTCGCTCGTCTTCTGTGCAGCCAATCATTGGTCGCACTGGCCTTGTAATCGGTCCGTAACATCGCCATTGGGGCGCGCGTAGCGATCAGCCGCGGCGGACAGGGCTTTCGATGAATTTCACGCACCCGTTTCTTGACGAGGATGGCGACAAGCTGCGCGAAGAGTGCGGCGTTTTCGGCGCAGTGAATGCGACCGATGCCGCCGCCGCAACGGCTTTGGGCCTCCACGCATTGCAGCACCGCGGCCAGGAAGCCGCCGGCATCACCAGTTTCGACGGAGCGGAATTCTACACCCTTCGCGGACTTGGCCATGTGGCGGAAAATTTCTCGTCGCAGGAAGCGATTGCCGAACTTCCCGGCATGATGGCAGCGGGCCATGTCCGCTATTCGACGACGGGCGGCTCCGGCCTGCGCAATATCCAGCCGCTCTATGCCGACCTTGCCAGCGGCGGTTTCGCCGTGGCGCATAATGGCAATATCTCGAACGCCGGTGTCCTGCGCGAAGATCTCGTGCGGCGCGGCTCGATCTTCCAGTCCACCAGCGACACCGAAGTGATCATCCACCTCGTCGCGACCAGCCGGTATCCCACTATCATGGACCGGCTGATCGATGCGCTGCGGTTGCTCGAAGGTGCATATGCGCTCATCGTGATGACACCCGAAGGCATGATCGCCTGCCGCGATCCGCTCGGCATCCGGCCGCTGCAGATGGGTCGGATAGGCGATGCGACCGTGTTCGCGTCGGAAACCGTCGCATTCGATGTCGTGGGCGCGCAGTTCGTCCGCCAGGTCGAGCCCGGGGAAGTCATCAAGGTCGATTTCGACGGGAACGTGGATTCGCTCCACCCTTTCGGCAATCACGCCCCGCGACCCTGCATTTTCGAACATGTGTATTTCAGCCGGCCGGACTCGGTTTTCGACGGCCGCAGCATCTACGAAGCGCGCAAGGCCATTGGCGCCGAACTGGCGTGCGAAAAGCCCGTCGAAGCCGATCTCGTCATTCCGGTACCCGACAGCGGGGTGCCCGCAGCAATCGGGTATGCGCAGGAATCGGGCATTCCCTTCGAACTCGGCATCATTCGTTCGCACTATGTCGGGCGGACCTTCATCCAGCCGAGCGATGGTGCCCGTCACGCAGGCGTCAAGCGCAAGCACAACGCCAATCGTGCCTTGGTAGAAGGCAAGCGCATCGTCCTGATCGACGACAGCATAGTACGCGGCACCACTTCGATGCAGATCGTGGAGATGATGCGCGATGCGGGCGCGACCGAGGTCCACTTCCGCGTGGCCAGCCCGCCCACGGCACACAGCTGTTTCTACGGCGTCGATACGCCGGAACGCTCGAAATTGCTTGCTGCGCGTATGGACGTCGAACCGATGCGCGAATTCATCAAAGCGGACAGCCTCGCTTTCGTATCGATCGACGGCCTTTATCGCGCGGTCGGCGAAAAGCCGCGCAATTCGAAGTGTCCGCAGTTCTGCGATGCCTGCTTCACCGGCGACTATCCGACTTCGCTGACCGATCTGTCACGGCGTGACGACAAGCAGCAGCAACTCGCTTTCCCGTCTGAAGAGGTCGCTTGATGACGAAATCCCTGGCCAACCGCCTCGCCCTGGTAACCGGGGCAAGCAAGGGTATCGGCGCGGCGACGGCCAAGGCGCTGGCCGCGAACGGAGCGCATGTCGTCCTGACTGCACGCGACGTACGCGCGCTCGAGACGGTGGAAGACGCGATCCACGAAGCCGGCGGCGCTTCCACGATCGCCCCTGTAGACCTGTCCGAAACCGAAGGCATCGCCCGGCTCGCATCGGCTATCGCAGGCCGGTGGGACACACTCGATGCTCTTGTTATTTCAGGGGCTTACCTCCCGACCCTCACACCGGTTACTCAGATCGATGGCAAACAACTGAGCCAGGCGCTGACGGTAAATTTCCTCGCCACGCAAGCACTGCTCGCGAATTTCGACCCGCTCCTGAAGCGGGCCGATGCTGGCCGGGTCATCGGCCTGACCAGCAGTGTGGGCGCCAATCCGCGCGCCTACTGGTCGGCATATGGCGCGACCAAGGCGGCGTTCGACAATCTGCTCGAAAGCTATGCGCAGGAAGTCGAGAAGATTTCCAAGGTCCGCGTTGCACTGATCGATCCGGGCGCGACTCGCACCGATATGCGTGCCAAGGCCTATCCCGGAGAAGACCCGAAGACGGTCAAAGGACCCGAAACGGTCGCCAATCGCCTTCTCGAGTTGCTCGTTAACGATTTCGAGGGCTTTTACCGAGAGCGCGTGGAAAGTTGAGTTAACCAATCACGGGAACGACTTCGCAACCCTGATTTCGGACAATCGCCCGAACATGCCGCGTATGCGTGCGGCATCATCGAACCGATTTTTCCGAGGAAGGGTGCCGCCCCCATGATCCATCAGCCGCAGGACCGCTACAAGCTGGCATCGCAGGAAGACCGCTGCGCGCCGCGGACCAAGCTGACCATTCCGGGCCAGCTCCGCGCCAGCGGTGGCCGCGCCTTCCAGACCGTGGTCCATGACCTGTCGATCTCGGGCTTCTCCGCAGCCGCATTGAACCGCATGCACGAAGGCCAGTTGTGCTGGCTTACCCTGCCCGGGCTGGAAAGCCTTCAGGCGCAGGTCGTGTGGTGGGAAAACTGCATGGTCGGCTGCGCATTCAGCGAGCTTCTCTCACCCATCGTCCATGACAGCATTCTCGCCCGCTACAGCGGCGAAGGGATCTATCGCCCCTACTGAGACGGGCGTCCTTGCAGGACTAGCGACGGTTTGGCGGCGAACTCTGGATGCTGGCCTGAACCTTCTTCCGGATCGTCGTCGGTGGCGGTGAGCCCCCGGACCATCCGGAGCGGCCACCGTCACCATCCTTAGATCGGATCAATCGGCAAACGCGTCGTAGCAGTCGGGGCGTCCTGTTTAAATCTACGTCGCGAGAGATTCGCGGCCAAAGATGTGCGTCAGCAACGCGGCACCAAGCCCCAGCAGCAACACGGTGCTTGGTTGGGGACAATGGTTAGATTGCTGGCGTTGTTTGCCGAGATAGGAGATGCCTCCAGATAAGTCTGCAGGCCTGCTGCGTCAAAACCATGCTGCAGCACGGTCTGCCCGTCGTAAAGAGTTGTGCTGGTACTGAAGGTTGCGTCCGACAGATTCGCCTCTGCCAGGCCCGCGTAGGTCAGGTCCGCGCCGTACAGGTTCGCGTATTCCAGATCCGCACCCCAGAGGGTCGCGTTTTCCAGGTTCGCGTAGGTCAGGTTCGCGCCCTCCAGGACCGCGTTGTCCAGGTCTGCGCCGGTCAGGTCTGCCTCGCGCACCCGGGCCGGCACCTGCGCCCATCCCGCTTGCGTCGCCGCACGCAACCGCCGTTCTCCTGAGATCAGTTGATACCGGTCACCAATCTTGCGTACTACCACGGGTTGAATCATGTCGTGCTCTTTGAGACTCTCCGCCAGTGCAGAAATCTCGGACTCACTGAAGTCACGACGAGGCTGAAACGGATTGGCGTCGAT
>CATMNW010000092.1 GCA_950071875.1 uncultured Erythrobacteraceae bacterium
GGGAGGCAGAACGGTGTTCTCGATCAAGCCGCTGTTCGGGAACGCCCAGGTCGCTGCAATCAGCACGATGAAGAACAGCATTCCGAGCGATTGCAGCTTCTGCCAGTTCACTGCCCATTTGCGCGGCAATAACCCGCCGAAGATATGGGAACCGTCGAAAGGCGGGATCGGCAGCAGGTTGAACAGTGCAAGGAAGACATTGATCAGAATGAACATCCCGCCTGCGGTGAGCAACCATTCCGGCGGCATCGATCCTCCGGCGATGAAAGCGCCCGAGACCGCACCGAATATCACTGCACCGGCAAGAGCGAGCAACAGGTTCGTCCCTGGTCCCGCCGCTGCCACGGCAACCATCCCGTAACGCGGATTGCGCAATCGGTCGCCGCGCACCGGAACGGGTTTGGCCCATCCGAAAATCGGCCCGCCGAACAGTGCGAGCGCGCCGGGAACGAGCAAGGTACCCACGGGATCGACATGGCGGATCGGATTGAGCGAGAGGCGTCTCTGCTCCTTCGCGGTCGGATCTCCGAGCGCAAGCGCGGTCCACCCATGCGCAACCTCGTGAAAGACGATGGCGATGATCAGACACGGAACCAGAATGGCCGCTGTTAGAAGGGTTTCGGTCATGGCGCTTAGATAGGGAGCCTGCCGTCAACCCGCCAGCGCTTGTCGGAAATGCCGGCGGCACATGGCCACATATCGATCGTTTCCGCCGATTTCGGTCTGCGCCCCTTCTGCAACTGCCTTGCCATCGGCATCCACGCGCAGGTTCATGGTCGCCTTGCGGCCGCAATCGCAGACCGCTTTCATCTCGACGAGCGCATCGGCAATGCCAAGCAATGCGGCCGAGCCGGGAAAGAGCGCGCCCTGGAAATCGGTACGCAAGCCGTAGCAAAGGACCGGGATGCCCGCATCGTCAGCAAGTCGCGCCAGCTGCCAGACCTGATCGCGGGTAAGAAACTGCGCTTCGTCAACCAGAACGCAAGCGATCGCATCTTGTGCATGATCTGCCAGCACCCGCGCTTCGATATCGGTTTCCGGTTCGAAACGATGGGCATCGCTGGCAAGGCCGATCCGACTGGAAATTGCGCCGAAACCTGGCCGGTCATCCAGCGCGGCAGTCCACAGCGAAACCCGCATGCCGCGTTCGCCGTAATTGAACGCGGTTTGCAGCAGCGTACTGCTTTTTCCCGCATTCATGCTGGCATAATAGAAATAGAGCTTGGCCATCGGCGCACCGTCTAGCCTGAGGCGCGCAGCCTGTTAAGATGAACGACAGACTGTATCGGGGATGACGGCCGAAACAAGATCACGGGGATGACGATGACAGATGCGACCACCTCAGCGAACAGTCAGGGCGGGATTCTTGGCTGGGTAGAGCGTACGGGCAACAAACTGCCCGACCCGGTATTCATTTTCTTCTACCTGATCATTGCCTTGGTAGTGATCTCCGTGATTGCTTCATTATTGGGCGTATCCGCTCTTCACCCCACCGCGCTCGACGAACAGACCGGTGGCGCGCTGCTGATCGAGGCGGTGAGCCTGCTCTCGCCCGAGAACATCCAGCGCCTATGGGTGGAGATGCCCGCCACGTTCACGCACTTTCACCCCCTTGGGTACGTGCTGGTGGTGATGCTGGGAGCCGGTGTAGCCGAGCGCTCCGGCTTTTTCGCTGCAGGCATGTCGAAGGCAGTCAAGGCTGCACCCAAGGCTTTGCTGACACCGGTGGTCGCACTGGTCGCAATGCTTGGCAACCATGCCGCGGACGCGGGCTATGTCGTGCTTATCCCGCTTGCAGGTATTCTCTTTGCGGCTGCGGGCAGGCATCCGCTGGCAGGCATTGCGGCAGCCTTTGCCGGTGTGTCGGGCGGCTTCTCCGCGAACATCTCGCCCGGGCAACTCGACGCACTGCTTTTCGGGATCACCGAGGAAGCAGTTGGCGCAAGCGCGCTCGATCCGGCATGGACGGCGAATATCGCGGGCAACTGGTATTTCATCAGCGTTATGACGCTGCTTTTCCTGCCGATTATCTGGTATGTAACCGACAAGATCATCGAACCCCGCCTTGGCCCTTGGAAAGGCGGCGCCACGGCAGGTCTGGATGCGAGCGATACCAGCCCCGACCCCGCCGCGCATGACGGTGCACTTGCGGCCAAGGGCCTGCGACATGGAGGGCTTGCCGCTTTGGGGGTTATTGCTCTCTGGGTCCTGATGACCGTCGGCCCGGGCACGCCCCTGATCGATGAGGCCGCCTGCGAAGGCGTGACCGATTGTTCGATCCACACCCAGCTGGCCCCGCTTTATCGCAGCCTTGTCGCCGGTTTTTTCCTCCTCTTCCTTCTGACCGGCTGGGCCTATGGCCGTGCAACCGGTACGATCAAAAACCATCGTGATCTGGTCAACATGATGGCCGAAAGCATGAAGGACATGGGCTACTACCTCGTCCTGGCCTTTGCCGCGGCGCATTTCGTGGCGATGTTCGGCTGGTCGAACCTCGGTCTTATCACCGCCGTTCATGGTGCAGCCGGGATCGAGAGCACCGGGCTGCCGCTTCCGATCGTTCTCGGACTGATGGTGCTGTTTACCGGTCTGCTCAACCTCTTCGTCGGCTCGGCATCGGCCAAGTGGGCGTTGCTTGCACCGATCCTCGTGCCCATGCTCATGCTGCTCGGCATCAGCCCGGAAGGCGCGACCGCAGCCTACCGCGTTGGTGACAGCGCGACCAATATCATTACTCCGCTCATGGTCTATTTCCCGCTGATTCTGGTCTTTGCGCAGCGCTGGCAGAAGGACTTCGGTCTCGGCAGCCTGACCGCGATGATGATCCCTTATTCGATCTGGCTGCTGGTGTCGGGTACGCTACTGATCGTCGCCTGGTTCTATCTCGGCCTGCCACTTGGGCCGGATGCGCCGGTCGCTTACGCGCTGCCGGAAATGAGCGCGCCCGCCATCATGCAGTGAGTGCTACTCTTCGTCCTCAAGGTCGCGTGCGACCTTGGGGTCGGAAAGCAGTTTCTCGATACGCTCGGCCTCGTCAAAGCTCTCGTCGGGCTGGAAATTGAGTTTAGGCGCGAATTTCAAGCCGAGCCGCTGGGCGACTTCCTTCTGGAAGAATGCCGTATTGGTGCGCAGCGCTTTCAATACAGTGGCCTCGTCATCGCCGAGCAGCGGCTTCACATAGGCTTTCGCATTGCGCAGGTCGGGCGTCATGCGGACCTCGGTCACGGCGATGTTGGAAGCACGCAGAACGTCGTCATGCGCCTCGCCACGGGCTAGCAGTTCCGACAGGATATGCCGGACACGCTCTCCGACCTTGAGAACGCGGACCGATTGCTGTTCGGGGGTCGATTGCTGGTGCTTCGCCATATGGTCTAGCCTCTCACCGGCCGGGGGGTAGGAATTGCGGTGCTTGTCGAGCGGGCCAGAAGCTTGCCCGCGGTATCGAACAGCTCGCCTTCCAGGAATATCACTTTTCGCCCGCGGCGAACAACCCGGCCCTTGCCGATCAGGGGGCCCGCCACGACGGGTTTGAGCAGGCTCATCGATATTTCGAGGTTGAGAGGGGCCTCTTCCTGCTCCGTCGCCCAGACATGTGCCCAGCCCATCACTTCGTCAAGAAATCCCGCGACCAACCCGCCCTGCACGCTGCCGCGCGGTGTGATGAAGCTTTCGGGCGCGTGGAAACGCAAGGTAATCTCCTCGCGATCCTTGTTGAAGTGGTCGAATTCGACACCCATGAGATCGGCATGGGCGGCACCGAGTGCATGGTTGGTATCGGTCAATCGTTTACTCCGGGAACAGGGGTCGGGATGGCACTCGAGGTCGCCCGCGCGAGCACATTCCCATCCTTGTCGAGCAGTTCGCCTTCCAGGAACGCCACCCTCTTGCCTGCTTTCACCACGCGCCCCTTGCCCGTGATGGTTTCCATCGGGACCATGCGCAGGAACGTCAGGTTCATGTCCAGATTGAGGGGTAATCTCTGTTCGGCCGTACCGGAGCGGGCTTCGGTCACGGCCAGCAGCGCGCCGCCCATGACTTCGTCCAGAAAGCCTGCAATCAGGCCGCCCTGCACTGCCCCGCGCGGTGAGGCGAAACTTGCCGGCGGGGTATAGCGACAGGTCAGCTCGCCCGTCTCCTCGTCGAAGGAGACGAACTCGCTGCCCATTAGCTCGGACGATGGCGAGCGTCGTTTCTCGTAGATTCTCGCCATGCGCTACCAACCTCGATTACAAAGTGCGCTCGCGCTCCTCGACCTCGAACACTTCGAGCTGGTCGCCAGCCTGAATATCGTTCGTATCGGCGAGGACCACACCGCATTCCAGACCCGCGCGAACTTCGTCCACATCGTCCTTGAAGCGGCGCAGCGAGGCAATTGTGGTGGCCGAAACGATGACATCGTCGCGCGTGAGACGTGCATGCAGCCCCTTGCGGATGACACCTTCCTCGACCAGCAGGCCCGCAGCCTTGTCCTTCTTGCCCGAGCGGAACACTTCCTTGACCGCGGCACGGCCAACGACATGTTCGATCCGTTCCGGACCAAGCTCGCCAGCCATCTCCTTCGCGATCTCCTCGGTCAGGTGATAGATGACGTCGTAATACTTCATCTCCACACCGTCACGCTTCACCAGTTCGCGCGCTTTCGCATTCGGACGCACGTTGAAACCGATGATCGGTGCCTTCGAAGCTGCGGCGAGTTGCACGTCGCTTTCGGTAATCGCGCCAACGCCTGCATGAAGGACACGGACCTTGATAAGGTCATTACCCAGATTATGCAGCGCGGTAGTGATTGCTTCGACCGAGCCCTGAACATCGGCTTTCACCAGAACAGGGAATTCGACAAGGTTGGAGGCGAGGTTGTTGAACATCGTGTCGAAACTGGTCGGAGCAAGCGCAGTCCGCTTCTCGGTCGCTTTTTCCTGACGATAGGAAGCAACTTCGCGGGCCCGCTGCTCGTTTTCGACAACGGTCAGCACATCGCCGGCACTCGGCACACCGCCAAGGCCTAGGACCTCGACCGGCATCGAAGGGCCGGCCTTCTTGATCTGCTTGCCCTGGTCATCGACGATTGCACGAACACGTCCGCTCTCGGTTCCGACTACGAAAGTGTTGCCCCGCTCCAGCGTACCGCGAGTGATGAGAACCGTTGCAACCGGCCCGCGGCCCTTGTCGAGCTGCGCTTCGATCACGGTGGCTTCTGCCATGCGATCCGGACGCGCTTTCAGTTCAAGCAGTTCGGCTTGCAGGTTGATGGCATCGAGCAGTTTGTCGAGGCCGGTCTTTTCCTTGGCCGAGATCTCGACATCCTGCACATCGCCAGACATCTTCTCGACGATGACCTCGTGCTCGAGCAGGCGGGTGCGGATGTTGTCCGGATTGGCTTCCGGCTTGTCCATCTTGTTGATTGCCACGATCATCGGAACGCCCGCAGCCTTGGTGTGATTGATGGCCTCGATCGTCTGCGGCATGATGCCATCGTCGGCAGCCACCACCAGCACCACGATATCGGTGACGTTGGCGCCGCGCTGACGCATTTCGGTAAACGCAGCGTGGCCAGGTGTGTCGAGGAAGGTGACGAGGTCGCCGCTCTTCGTCTTCACCTGATAGCTGCCGATATGCTGCGTGATGCCGCCCGCTTCGCCCTTCACCACATTTGCGTTGCGTAGCGCGTCGAGCAGGCTGGTTTTGCCGTGATCGACATGCCCCATGATCGTAACGACCGGGGGACGGGCCTTCAGCGTTTCTTCGGGATCGACATCCTGTTCGACGGCGATATCGACATCGGCTTCCGAAACCTTCTCGATGTTATGACCGAACTGTTCGACGAGCAGTTCGGCGGTGTCCTGGTCGATCGTCTGGTTGACGGTGACCATCATGTCGAGATTGAAGAGTTCCTTCACCAGGTCGGCACCCTTTTCGCCCATGCGCTTGGCGAGCTCGCCAACCGTAATGGCTTCGGGCACGACCACGTCGCGGACCTGCTTCTCGCGCGGCTTGCTGGAGCCGCCACCCTGCAGGCGCCGCTCCTTTTCACGCGCACGCTTCAGGGCCGCGAGGCTGCGGGCGCGACGGCCTTCGTCCTCGTTGAGGGCCTTCTTGACCGACAACTTGCCCGAACGGCGCTTGTCGGGGCTTTCCGCACCGCGAGCGGGCTTCTCTTCCTTTTTCTTGCGCTCAGGTTTCTTGGGTTCGGGCCGAGCTACAGGAGTGAAGCGGCGCGGCGCGGGTGCCGGCGTCCCTTCTTCGCTCTTGGCCGAAGGTTTTTCTTCGACCGGAGCTTCCTCGGCCGGGACTTCCGCAGCCTTCTTGGCTTCTTCCTTGGCCTGCTTCGCGGCTTCGGCCTCGGCCTTTTTCTTCTGTTCGGCGCGCTTTTTCTCGTCCTCGGCAGCCTGGCGGGCTTCCTCGTTTTCGCGCGCGGTCTGCTCGGCAAGCGTCGCGAGGCGTGCTTCTTCGGCTTCGCGCTGCAAGCGAGCGACGCGCTCCTGCGGCGTTTCACCTGCCGGTACGGACTTCTTGGGAGCAGCCGGCTTGGGAGCAGGCGCAGGTGCGGGCGCCGGCGCAGGGGCCGCTTCGGGAGCGGGCGGCGGAGGCGGTGGGGTTTCGCCGGGCTTCAAGAGCTTGCGGCGGCGCTTGACCTCGACCGCGACCTTGTTGGTGCGACCGTGGCTGAAGGTCTGCTTGACCTCGCCCGGCTGCGCGCCCTTCAGGGTCAGCGGTTTACGGGCCGGTTTTTTGTCGTCGTCGCTCATTCTTGCTCGTTTCTCTTCTTCGTCTCGTTCAATTCGTCACGTGGCGCGCAGGTCTGCGCTCCCATCGGCGGCGGGCATCGTGTGCCCCAGATAATGCATGAGGCGCGTCAGGGGCTTCAAAACCCTCGCGGCCGCAGCGGTGTCAGCCAGCGCCAGATGGACGACATTGTCGCGGCCCAATGCCACAGACAGAGCGTCCCGGTCCAGAGGCAGTTCGATCCCACGCTCTCCCGAACCTTCCGCCTCGCGGCCGACGCGCCAGGCCTGGTCCAGTTTCTTGCGACCATCCTCGCTCGCATCGCTGGCATGCAGCAGCAAGGCGACCGCCCCACCCCGCGCCTGTTCGGCAATGCGAGCCGTGCCCAATATAAGGCGTCCGACGCGCATTTCGAGGCCAAGCCGGTCCAGCAGAGCACGTGTCAGCGCATTCTCGATCAGCTCGGACAGATTTTCCGGCAGCTCGAGATCGCCTCTCTTGAAGGCTCGCGCCAGCGCACCTTTGAGCTTTCCCGCCGACTGCGCGTTTTCGATTTCCGCTCGCGGTACACCTACCCATGCCCCGCGGCCCGCCGCCTTCTCATGGGCATCGGGCAGCACCAGTCCGGCAGGCGAGGCCACCAGCCGCACGAGAGTTTCGCGTGGTGCAGTGTCGCCTGAAAGAACGCAGCGGCGTTCCGGGCAGCTCTTCTCGGGCCCGGAAGCTTTCCGTGCCTTGGATGCGTCAGCGATGTCGGACGTCAGGCGCTCATTGTGTGGAGTCCGCATCGGCGGCCTCCTGAGTGTCTGCCGAAGCAGCCGGAGCAGCCTCGTCCTCGTCTTCGAACCAGTGAGCGCGAGCCGCCATGATGATCTCGTTGCCCTGCTCTTCTGTCAGGCCGTATTCGCCAAGCACACCGCCCTTGTCCTGCTCGCGCTGGGGGCGATCGCGGCGCATCGGCGGGCCATCAGGGTTGTTGTTCCTGCGGCGCGGTGCCTCGCGACGCTTGGCGATGAGTTCATCGGTGGCAAGATCGGCGACGTCATCAAGCGTCTTGAGACCTGCCTTGCCCAGCGTGACAAGCATCGCTTCGGTCATGTGCGGCAGTTCGGCAAGATCGTCTTCGACACCGAGTTCGCGACGCGCCTCGCGGTGCGCAGCTTCCTGCCGATCGATGGCTTCCTGAGCACGGCTCTGGAGTTCTTCGGCCAGTTCTTCGTCGAAGCCTTCGATCGCGGCGAGTTCTTCGAGCTCGACGTAAGCGACTTCTTCGAGTTCGGCGAAGCCTTCAGCAACAAGCAGTTGCGAAAGCGTCTCGTCGACGTCCAGTTCCTCTTCGAACATCTTCGAGCGCTCGGCGAATTCCTTCTGGCGCTTCTCCGAGGCTTCTTCCTCGGTCATGATGTCGATCTGGTTGCCGGTCAGCTGGCTGGCGAGGCGCACGTTCTGACCGCGGCGGCCGATGGCAAGCGAGAGCTGGTCGTCGGG
>CATMNW010000093.1 GCA_950071875.1 uncultured Erythrobacteraceae bacterium
CGGGCATGGTTTCGTAAATCGGCTCGACCGCAGCCTGATCGGCGGCATGGCTGGGGAAATAATCCATGATTTTGCCATCGAGGCGATAGCCTGTGCAGATCTTTACTTCGTCCAGACCATCCAGCACGTCGATCTTGGTCAGCGCGATACCGGCGACACCGCTGATCGCGCAGCTTTGCCGGACGATTACCGCATCGAACCAGCCCACCCGGCGCTGGCGACCGGTGACGGTGCCGAATTCATGGCCACGTTCGCCAAGGCCCTGTCCGATCTCGTCATCAAGTTCGGTCGGGAACGGGCCGCTGCCAACGCGTGTGGTGTAGGCCTTCACGATGCCGAGGACATAGCCGGTGGCGTTGGGCCCCAGCCCGCTGCCCGCTGCGGCGGTGCCACTGACGGTGTTCGAGCTGGTGACGAAGGGATATGTGCCGTGGTCGATATCCAGCAGCACGCCCTGCGCACCTTCGAACAGGATCTTCGCGCCGGCCTTGCGAACTTTCTTGAGACGCTTCCACACCGGCTGCGCGAACTGGAGAACGAAAGGCGCGATTTCGCGCAATTCGGCCAGCAGCGCTTCGCGGTCGACCGGTGCCTGGTCGAAACCTGCACGAAGGGCATCGTGGTGTGCGCACAGGCGATCAAGCTGCGGTTCGAGCGCATCGAGATGCGCCAGATCGCAAACGCGGATCGCGCGGCGACCGACCTTGTCTTCATAGGCCGGGCCGATCCCCCGGCCGGTGGTGCCGATCTTGCCGGTACCGGCGGCTGCTTCGCGCAGGCCGTCGAGGTCGCGGTGGATCGGCAGGATAAGAGGGCAATTGTCGGCGATGGCGAAATTGTCGGGGTTGATCTCGACACCCTGGCCTTCGAGCTTTTCGACTTCGGACTTCAGATGCCACGGATCGAGCACCACGCCATTGCCCACGATGCTGAGCGTCCCCGTTACGATGCCGCTCGGCAGCAGGGAGAGCTTGTAGACGTTTTCGCCGACCACCAGCGTATGGCCGGCATTGTGGCCGCCCTGGAAGCGGACAACCGCATCGGCGCGGCTGGCCAGCCAGTCGACGATCTTGCCCTTGCCCTCATCGCCCCACTGGGCACCGATAACGGTTACATTTGCCATGAATACGCCTTTTCCCCTGCCTGGGGATCCACGAGGTCCTTCGACAGGACTCGACCACGGGATGGAAATGGAGAAGCGGGACCTTCCGCTTCAAATGCGGTGCGCGGGTTAGGGGCCGGGGCGACTTGCGTCAAGCCGGTGAAACCTTGCGCGCCGCTTGTCATTGGTAGGGCAAAGGAGACTTTAATGACCGACTATCCGACCCTCACCCTGAACGATGACCGCCAGATTCCGCAGCTCGGCTTCGGCACCTATAAGATCGAGGAAGACGAGGCACCGCAAGCGGTGAAGACCGCGCTCGACGTAGGCTACTGGCTGGTCGATACCGCTGCAGTCTACGGCAACGAACGTGTCGTGGGAAAAGGTGTCGGCGACTGGTCCGACATATTTCTCCAGACCAAGATCTGGAACGAGAGCCAGGGTTATGATCGCACGCTGAAGGCCGCCGACAAATGTCTGGAACGTCTGGGGCGCGACCATGTCGACATGCTGCTGATCCACTGGCCCTGCCCAGAGAAAGACCTTTTCGTGGATACGTGGAAAGCGTTCATCGAACTACGCGATCAGGGCAAGGCGAAGTCGATCGGCGTATCGAACTTCCGCGAGCAGGACTTGAAACGCATCATCGACGAAACAGGCGTTACCCCTGCGCTCAACCAGATCGAACTGCATCCCAGCTTCCAGCAGCGCGAGCTTCGCAAGGTGCATGACGACTTGGGCATCGTCACGCAAAGCTGGTCGCCGCTTGGTCAGGGCGAGGGGCTGGATGCAGGGGCTATCAAGGACATCGCGGATGAAACCGGGCAGCCCACCAGTGCCGTAGTTCTGCGCTGGCATCTGCAGCATGGCCTCGTCCCCATCCCCAAGTCCACCGGCCGTGACCATATCGAACAGAACTTTGCCGCATTGGCGTTCGAGCTTTCGGACGACCAGATGGCGCGGATCGATGCGCTCGACGATGCCGGAGGGCGCATGGGTCCCTATCCGGCGGAGTTCAATGGCTAGGAAAGCGGGTGCAGTCGGCGCGGCGCGATGCTAGGGCGCGCGCCGTCATGACTGCCCTGCCCATCCGTATTGCCGCGCTTTACCAGTTTGCGCGGCTCGACGATCCGGTTGCCATCAAGCCCGGCCTGCAAGCATCGATGGAAAGCAATGGCGTGCGCGGCACGCTATTGCTCGCGCGTGAGGGTATCAACGGAACCATTGCAGGGAGCGATGACGCGATCGAGGCCGTTCTCGATCACGTTCGCACCCTGCCCGGTTGCGCCATGATCGAAGTGAAGGAATCACGCGCCGCGACAATGCCTTTCCATCGCACCAAGGTGCGGCTGAAAAAGGAAATCGTGACGATGGGTCAGCCAGATCTCGATCCGCTGGCAGGCGTCGGCACCTATGTCGCGCCCGAAGACTGGAACGCGCTGATTTCCGACCCCGATACGATCCTGATCGACACGCGGAACGATTACGAAGTGCAGATCGGCACGTTCGCAGGCGCGATCGATCCGGAGACAAGGAGCTTCCGCGAATTTCCCGATTGGTTCCGCGCCAAACGTGACGAAATCGAGGCGGAAGGTCGCTCGCCCAGGATCGCCATGTTCTGCACCGGCGGCATTCGCTGCGAGAAATCGACTGCCTTCGCCCGTGCGGAAGGGGTCAAGGAAGTCTTCCACCTCAAGGGTGGCATACTCAATTATCTCGAACATGTGCCCGAAGCCGAAAGCCTGTGGCAAGGCGAATGTTTCGTTTTCGACGAACGTGTGAGCGTGGGGCATGGGCTGAAGCCGGGAGATCATGCGCTTTGCCGCGCCTGTCGCCGCCCGCTCAGCGCCGAAGACATGACGCATGAGCACTTCGAGGAAGGCGTGAGCTGCCACCGGTGCTGGGACGAACGCACTGGCGATCAGCGCGCCCGCTATGCCGAACGCCAGCGGCAGGAAATGCTCGCAGAAGCGCGCGGAGCCGAACATGTCGGGCGGCGCGAGGAAGCGGATACGGATGACTGAACCGGTCCTCTACAGCTTTCGCCGTTGCCCCTATGCAATGCGCGCACGCATGGCGTTGAGCGTCAGTGGCGCCGCGTACGAACACCGGGAAGTGGTGCTGCGCGACAAGCCACCGGCCATGCTGGAGGTATCCCCGAAGGGCACCGTGCCTGTTTTGGTCACCACAGAAGGCGAGGTGATCGAGGAAAGCCTCGACATCATGCGCTGGGCGCTGGAGCAGGCCGATCCCGAAGGCTGGCTGGAACGTCGGGACCAAGCTTTGGTCGCTGCCAACGATGGCCCGTTCAAGCATCACCTCGATCGCTATAAATATGCGACGCGATACGATGATGTGGATCCGCAAGAGCACCGCTCCGCGGCGCTTGAAGTCCTGCAGCGTCTCGAAAACCGGCTGGAAGGCGGCGATTATCTTTGCGGCGACCGGCGGGGATTTGCCGATATCGCCATTTTCCCCTTCATTCGTCAGTTTGCCAACGCCGATCGCCCGTGGTTCGATGCACAGAAGCTGCCGAAGTTGCAGTCATGGCTGGAGGGATTGGTATCGATCGCACTGTTCACCGGGATCATGACCAAGCATCCCCAGTGGCATGAAGCGGGCGCAGACTAGCGCTCGTCTGCGACACCATTGGCGCGCAATTCGAGCTGTTTGCGCTGCCACGGCCAGCAACCTTCGATCTCGGTTTCAAGGGAGAAACTGAGAAATGTCCTGATCAGGACAACGCCCGCCAGCAGGAGCACGCTTTGCGCGGTGAGCGGTGCCGTGATGGTCGCGATGATGTCGGCCCCGACCAGCAATTCCAGACCCAGCAGGATGCCGCGCCCAAGGTTCGAGCGATAGCGCGGATAGGCGGTTCGCCAGCCCTCGGCTCCAAAGCCTTCGCGCAGGAAAAGCACCGTGGCAATCGCGATGCCACCGATGATGATACCGGCCCCGCCAAGTTCCAGGAACTTGGCAATGTATTCGGCAAAACCGTGGATCTGGTCGATGGACATGCCACCTCAACGAAGCAGAATACCGCCTCGTTCCTCCGCGCTGATCAGATCGCGCGTGGTTCGCCGCCTTCGAGTATGTGCGAACACCCCAGCGTCGCGGCATCTTCCTTCTTGGACACCGCTGCGATCGTCCGCCAGCCGATGGCGCGAAGGCGCGACGCGATCTCTCTATCGTGTCCGAGCGGGAGGAACAGGGTTTCCGATGGTTTGCCGGTTGCTTCCGCCAGCGCGTCGAGCAGCGGGTCCATGTAGAGCGAAAAGCCGGTCGCAGCCTCTTCGCTGCCCCGGATGGTATAGGTGCCACCGCGACCCAGCGCGCCCCGCGCACCTTCGCCATAAAGGGTGAAGCCGAACCAGCTCTGGTATTCGAACCCGTGCCGCTCGGTCGGGTCGAGTGTGACGCGGGCGCGGGTACCGATCGTATCGGCGATGGCGCGCAAGCCTTCGATCCTGCTGGCAAGGGCACCGCCCGCATCGACAGCCGAAAGCTTGGCAATGGCTTCTTCAAAGTCGCCAGTGGCGTAAAGCAGGGGCAGATAGGCTTGACCGCCTGCATCCCGCAGACCGCCTGCATCCTTGGTATCGAGTTCCCTACGGACCGCTTCGCGCTGCCCTTCTCCCAGCGGCATCGCGCTGGTGGCAAGCGTGTCGACGAGGTCGGGAAGAGTAAAGTCGATCGAGATATTGGCTACGCCCGCAGCCTTCAGCGCATCGATCGCGACCGAAACGATCTCGCTTGCCGCAGCAACGCTGTCCGCACCGATCAATTCGGCGCCAAGCTGCAGGCGCTGGCGAGCAGGATCGAGCTGGCTTGCGGAGAGCAGCGCAACATCGCCCGCATAGCACAGGCGCAAGGGACGCGGCGCTGTCGACATGCCGGTGGCGGCGATGCGCCCGACCTGAACCGTTATATCGCTGCGCAGGGCCAGCGTCCGCAAGCTGTCGGGATCGGTAAAACGGATCATCCGGCGCGTGGCCACACCGTCCATCCGGGCGGCCAGCGAGTGTTCGAATTCCACCAGCGGGGGGCGAACGCGGTCGTAGCCATGGCTGTCCATCGCATCGAGGACCGCACGCATGGCACCGGTGATGGTTCGTGCACGATCGGGAAGAGCATCTTCCAGACCGACGGGCAGGAGATCGTCAGCTGAGGTCATAGCGACGCGCCCCTGCCCGATAGCTCGTCAGAATGCCAGAGGCATCACGACCTTGACGCCTTCCAGCGCGCAGGCCTGCTTAACGACATCCTGCGGGATCGGCGCATCCACGCTCAACAACACGACCGCTTCGCCGCCAGCCGCGCGCCGGCCGAGGTTGAAGGTGCCGATGTTGATACCGTTTTCGCCCAGCAAGGAACCGATGCGGCCGATGAAACCGGGCGCATCTTCGTTCACGATATAGAGCATGTCTCCGGCCAGTTCCGCTTCGATGCCGACGCCGAACATCTGCACCAGTCGCGGTGCATCGCTGCCGAACAGCGTGCCGGCCACCGACCGGTCACCCTGTTCGGTACCCACAGTCACACGGATCAGCGTGTTGTAAGCGCCTTCCTTCTCATGGCGGATCGAACGGATATCCAGCCCCCGCTCCTTGGCGAGATAGGGCGCGTTGACCATGTTCACCGTGTCCGAATACTGGCGCATCAAACCTGCCAGCACCGCACCTTCGATGGGCTTGCCCGACAATTCGGCCGCCGCACCTTCGCGCTCGATGCTGATCTTGGTAAGATTGCCATGAGCCAGCTGGCCCACCAGGCTGCCGAGGTTTTCGGCAAGCTTCATGTAGGGTTTGAGCTTCGGCGCTTCCTCGGCACTCAGCGAAGGCATGTTGAGGGCGTTGGTGACACCGCCGTTGACGAGGTAGTCCGCCATTTGCTCGGCCACCTGAAGCGCGACATTGACCTGTGCTTCAGTAGTGGACGCGCCAAGGTGAGGCGTGCAGATGAAATTGGGCTTGCCGAACAGCGGCGAATCCTTGGCCGGTTCGGTCTGGAACACGTCGAGCGCAGCCCCTGCAACCTGACCGCTGTCGAGAGCCTCGGCCAGCGCCGCCTCGTCGATCAGGCCACCGCGTGCGCAGTTTATGATCCGCACACCCTTCTTCGTCTTGGCGAGATTTTCGGCCGAAAGGATGTTGCGGGTTTCATCCGTCAGCGGCGTATGCAGCGTGATGAAATCCGCGCGGCCCAGCAGTGTTTCGAGATCTGCCTTCTCGACACCGATTTCGACGGCCCGTTCCTGGGTAAGGAAAGGATCGAAGGCGACGACCTTCATACGCAGGCCAAGCGCCCGGGCCGCCACGATGGAGCCGATATTTCCGGCCCCGATCAGACCGAGAGTCTTCCCGGTTACCTCGACACCCATGAAATCGTTCTTCGGCCATTCGCCGGCCTGCGTACGCACGTTCGCTTGCGGGATCTGCCGCGCAAGTGCGAACATCATCGCAATCGCATGCTCGGCAGTCGTGATGGAATTGCCGAACGGCGTGTTCATCACCACCACACCCTTGCCGCTGGCATAGGGTATATCGACATTGTCGACGCCGATACCGGCACGGCCGATCACCTTGAGGTTCGTTGCCGCATCGAGGATTTCGGGCGTGACCTTCGTCGAAGACCGGATCGCCAGACCATCGTATTCACCGATACGCGCCTTCAGTTCTTCCGGCGTTTCGCCCGTGATCACATCGACGTCGCAGCCACGCTCTTCGAAAATCTTCGCGGCGTTGGGGTCCATCTTGTCGGAGATGAGGACTTTGGGTTTGCTCATGACGGAATTGTCCTGTCGTTTTCCCGGCTGATGACCGGGACGATAAGGGGGGAGAGGCGGCGGCCCGGTAATCGGGCCGCCCGCCGGATCAGCCGTTCTTGACGGTTTCGTATGCCCATTCGATCCACGGCAGCAGGCGTTCAAGATCCTCCTGCTCGACCGTACCACCGCACCAGATGCGAAGGCTCGGCGGTGCATCGCGGTAGCCGTTGAAATCGTAACCTACGCCGCGATCCTCGAGCAGCTTGACGATTTTCTTCGGCACGCCCGCCTTGTCTTCGTCGGACAGCTGGTCGTACCAATCACCCTGAAAAACCATGCAGATGCCGGTGTTCGTGCGCTTGGCGGGATCCACGACCATATTGCGCAACCACGGGGTTGCCTCGATCCAGTCGAGGACGATCTTCGCATTCGCATCGGCGCGTTCGAACATCGCCTTGCGGCCGCCCATTGCCTTTGCCCATTCAAGCGCGTCGATATAGTCTTCGGTGGCCAGCATCGAAGGCGTGTTGATGGTTTCGCCGCGGAAGATGTCTTCGTTGACCTTGCCGCCCTTCTTGAGGCGGAAAAGCTTGGGAAGCGGCCATTCGGGATCGTATTCCTCGATCCGCGCAACCGCCTTCGGGCTCAGGATCAGCATTCCGTGCTGCGCTTCGCTGCCCATCACCTTCTGCCAGCTGTAGGTCGTGGCATCGAGCTTGGCCCAGTCCATCTCCATTGCGAAAACAGCGCTGGTCGCATCGTTGATCGTTACGCCTTCGCGTCCTTCAGCGAGCCAGTCGGTGTTCGGAATCTTCGCACCACTGGTCGTACCGTTCCAGGTAAAGACGACGTCATTGTCCTGCGGGATAGAGGCGAGGTCGGGGATCTCGCCATATTCCGCATCGAGCGTTGTCAGCTTCGGCAGCTTCAGCTGCTTTACCGCATCCTGGATCCAGACGTTACCGAAGCTCTCCCAAGCCGCGACGGTCGCGGGTCGGTCGGGGCGCAGCATGGTCCACATGGCGCATTCCAGCGCGCCCGTGTCCGAAGCCGGCATAATACCGACAAGGTAATCCTCGGGAACGCCAAGCATCTCCTTCGACAGGTCGATGGCGTATTTCAGCCGCGCCTTGCCGAGGCTGCTGCGGTGCGAGCGGCCGAGCGATTCGGTCTTGAGATTGGAGGCGTCCCAGCCCTTGCGCTTGGCGGTGGGACCGGACGAAAAGAAAGGACGCTCCGGCTTCAGAGCGGGTTGGTCAGTCATGTATTCTCTCCTTGCAGAGAGCTCGCGCGGCGTTGGGACCGCGTGGCCCGGAGGCGGCAATAAAG
>CATMNW010000094.1 GCA_950071875.1 uncultured Erythrobacteraceae bacterium
GCCTAACCGGGCCTTTGGCGCGGCGCGGCTGACCTGTCCAGCGGCGCATGTCGTTCGCCCCGAGCCACAGGGCGCGGCGATGGGGCACCGAATTGGTGAAGTCATAGAAAGCGCGTGCCTGCTCCCCGCTCATGCCCATTTCGCGATAATAGTCGAGATACTGGCGGTTTTCCGGGGCATCGATCCCGAAATCGTCGGCCTCGCGGCCATGGGCATCCATCCAGCTGTGAACCGCGAATTCGGCCCCTTGGGCAATGTCGCGTTCCACCCCGGCCAGGAACAGCTCGACCGCGCCGGAGCGGACCGACCCGATGGCGGGGACGTGCGTGACGAGACCGGCTGCGCGGATCATCCGCCCCACCTTGAGGTTGGCACGGTCATCCTGCGTGCCGGGACATTCGACCATGTCGAGCTGCCGGAGACCCGGAAAGTCGCGCATCATCGCGCGGAAATAGGCAGGGGTGGAGGCATCGGTTTCGCCAACCATCGCCGCCGTCCGGTCATCCAAGATGCGGAACGGGCCGTAATGGGCAATGGCGCGATTGTAATCGCGGAAACGGCGGTCGATGAACGAAGGTGCCTTCCATGCCGGAAGGGCGGCGGGCCGGTAAGCCTGCTCGCGCACCGCGGCCAGTTGTTGCTGCGCGCTTGCGGTTACCGCCGGGCGCGGGGCAGCCACCGACGGTGCGATTGCGTGGCCCTGGTGTGTCTGCTGCACGACCGGGCTGGAAACGTAGACCACCGGAAGGCTCACCAGCGTCAGCGATTGCGCGGAAAGCGGGGCAGCGAAGAGCGCACCCAGGGCGGACAGCAGCATGGCAGCAAGGCGGTACATGCCCGACCTGTGCCGCACAGCCGGTTTCCAGCTTGCGAAGGTCTTTGCCTAAAGCACTGTTTACCATAAGCGTTCGCCGCCGGAATGAACCGGGTTTAGCCCTCGACAAAGCGCCCGCTTGCGGCCATCAGCGGACAGGAACACGGGGGTGGGGATTAACTCTGGTCGCACTGGTAAAGACGGTTGCCTACCTTGGGCTCGAAGCGCGCAGCGTCGAAGTGCAGTGCTCGGTCGCGCCGGGCTTGCCGAAATTCAATATTGTGGGCCTGGCCGACAAGGCCGTCGGCGAAAGCAAGGAACGGGTACGCGCCGCGCTGTCGGCCATGGGCCTGGCGCTTCCGCCCAAGCGGATCACCATCAACCTCTCGCCTGCCGACCTGCCGAAGGAAGGCAGCCATTACGACCTGCCGATAGCGCTGGCCCTGCTCGCCGCTATGGGCGTGACCGATGCCGAACAGCTGAACGACTGGATCGCGGTGGGCGAACTGGCGCTGGATGCACGCATCGTCCCCTCGCCCGGGGTCTTGCTGGCAGCCATCCATGCGAGCGAAGCGAAGGTCGGGCTGATCTGCCCGAAAGCGCAAGGAAGCGAAGCCCGCTGGGCAAGCGATGTGCCGGTGTGCGCTGCGCCCGACCTCGCCAGCCTGCTCAACCATTTGAAGGGTACGCAGCGCCTTCCCGATCCCGAACCCGGCCTGGTCGAGACTGCAACCCAGGGCGGCGATCTCAAGCAAGTGAAGGGCCAGGAAACGGCCAAGCGCGCACTCGAGATCGCGGCGGCAGGGGGTCACAATCTCCTGATGATCGGGCCGCCGGGTGCAGGCAAGTCGCTTCTGGCAAGCTGCCTTCCCGGCATCCTCCCGCCCCTATCGCCGCCCGAAGCGCTGGAGGTCAGCATGGTGCAATCGGTCGCCGGCACGCTGGAAGAGGGCCGCATCAGCCGCGCACGCCCGTTCCGCGCGCCGCACCATTCGGCCAGCATGGCCGCGCTGACCGGCGGCGGCCTGAAGGTGAAGCCGGGCGAAGTCAGCCTCGCGCATCTGGGCGTCTTGTTCCTCGACGAACTGCCCGAATTCCACGGCATTATGTAGCAAGCGCACCAAATGAATTGTAGATGCCATCGCGCGTAATCCCCTATGTATCGCGGATGGTTACAACGCACGCAATCACCGCCCTTCGCGACAAGCGCGGGGAACTCGCCGGACAGATCGACGCACTCCAGGACCAGCTACGGCAAGCGTTCATCGACATGGACCACATAGACGCGACCCTGCGAATGTTTCAGCCGGACATAGAACTGGACGAGATCAAGCCTAAGCCGCTTCCACCGCGTCACAGGGCATTCAAGGGGCAGGTGACACGCGCAATCCTCGCCATGTTGCGCAAGGAAGGGCCGATGGATGCGAAGGCGATCACGTTGCGCTTGATGGCCGAGCGCGAGCTGAACGTGAACGACAGCGGCCTACAGAAGGCGATGCACAAGCGGATAGGTGCGGCGCTGCGTAACTTGCGAGAACGGACGCTGGTTACGTCCGAGCAGGGCAAGGGTGGGTTGCTGGTGTGGTCGGTTTAAGCCCCCTTGCCAGCAATCTGCGCTTCGATCGCACACCAACACTTCTCTAACATGTCATGGTGCCTATGTGCCTGCTCAATGGCGTAAGGCGGTACATCATGCTGCATGGCGATCTTTTTGAGCGTCGTTTCCTTCGCCTTGATCTTTTCAATGTCGCTAGCGCGGTATTCCCTAGGGTACATCATCTCGATTGCCGCGATTTCCGCTAACATTTCAGATTGGAGAGGGTCGCTGGGGTCAGTGTGTCCTGTACCGTTTTCTCCTACTAGTTCCCACTCCTTAAGAAGGCCCTTGATGGTCTCCACCCCCATGAAAGACCAATCATCTTCCTCATCTATCATGAGGTGACAAAGCTCTTTAACAGTGACAAACCTGAGAAACTCAGGAGTTTGCTGGGCTCTGATCAAAATGCGTGCGCGCTTATTGGCGTAGCGCTCAACTTTGCCGCGAACGTGATCCGCAGAGAACGAGACTTTTAACATCTCAATTTCAAGCTCATAAATGTCCTGAACGGCCCAATGAAAGTCCATGACGCTTAAGACCCATTCGTCATGCGGCGGGCAGGCAGTTTTCAGATGTTCACGCGCTATCCGAACCTTGTTCAATACCGCTGTAATTTCTTCGGGTTGGATGAGCATCTCGAACTCGTTAAATTGCTAAAGGCAAAAAAAAGGCCCTACGTCCGTAGGGCCCTTTCTTCAAGATTGACGGGCGTCTTAGATAGAACGGTCCCCAAAATCGAGAGGCTCATAGTCACCGCGCTCCAGCGCAGCATACATAGCGTTCACCTCTCCGCAGACCTGCTCAGTCGTAGCTTCCCCAGCATTGCCGAGAAAGAACTTGACGTCCACCAGACCGTTCGCCGCCATATTCTCATATTGAGCGGCGAGCGTTTCGCGTTCTGACAATTTAGTCATATACTCGCCTCCTAGTTAATCAGCTTTAACCTTCTTGACATAAAGGGCTGATTATGCACCTGCCCTGAACATCTTGAGGTTCAGTTAAAACGGGCCAATGCCCATTTCTGATCCGCATGCAAGCACAAATTTCCGAACATAATCGTTTGAGATGCGTATGCCAGCGTTTCTGTATGTAAGATAATGCACGGCAGCGCCGAACGCAAGGGCCCGCTGAATCAACTCGTCTCATTTGTCAAGGCTCTAACGAATCACTTTTTTAACGCTGCCAGTAACCCGCCCACTGGCGGCTGTTACCCGTTGCCATCGCTGCGCCCGTCAACGTCATAGCCTGCGAACCGTTGTCCACGCGGCGCATATCTTCGCGCCATGCACATTCATTAGCGTAAGCGTTCAGGTAGGCCCCTGCGATGTGATGGTGCGTTCCGGTTTCCATGCGGCGGAGGCGGCTGAAATAGCTCTCTGCCTGATTGGTGCAAACGCCCTTGTCCTTGAAGGCTACCGAGTGATTGACGCGCTTCGTGTCCCAGCCAGCATGTAGCGCATCCCAGCCCGTGCCTTCGTCGGCACAGATGGTGGCGAGGGTGCCAACATGGTCGCGCACATAAGGAACGGCGTCGCCTTCATTGGCGACAACGAAGGGAAGCGAGCGGCCCTTACGCTCGCGCATGATAACCACGCACTGGCGCTTGCCCGAACGGTTGTAGGAAAGGCGACGGTCCTTGCGATCTTCCTTGCGGTTCTCCGGCTTCACGTAGCCGCCGAAATAGCCGCCATCGATCTCGACAACGCCGTTCAGCTTACGCTCGCCAAACTCACGAGCCATCGCTTCGCGCAGCTTGTGAAACAGCACGAAGGCGGTCTTGTATTGCACGTCCAGATCGCGCGAAGCCTGGAGGGCGCTGATACCCTTCGCGCCGTTCACGAAAATGACGATCGCGGCCAGCAGGTCGGTGAACGACAGCTTGCGCGAGGCAAAGATCGTGCCGCTGGTGACGCTATACTGGTGATAGCAGGCAACGCACTTGAACTTGCGGCGAGTCTTGATGTGGTAGGCATCGCAGCAACCGCACTTAGGGCAGACAGGCTCCCCATCGGTTTCCGGCCAACGCATATCGCAGAACACTCCGTAAGCGGCATCCTCGCCCATGCGATAAACCTTCGCGAGGGAGAGGGTGCGAGCCTTTGCAGAGAGGAGAAAATGCTGTGCCATGTAACTGTTTCCGTTGCCTATGCATCGTATATAGTTACATCAGGCACTCTTGTCAATGGCAAATGTATCGCCTATAGTGATATTCGCAATCACAGGAGGCGGTATGTCCGCAGTTCAGGATAAGGAATGGGAGGACCGTGTGAAGGGCCTCTTGAAGGCCGAGCTTAAGCGCCGAAACGTCACCTATGCCGAGCTAGTCGGAAAGCTGGCGGACATAGGGGTTCACGATAGCGAGCCGAATATTCGCAATAAGATCAGTCGCGGCAAATTCACTGCTGTTTTTCTTGTCCAGTGTTTGACTGCCATCGGCGTGAACGAAGTTCGGATTTAACCGTCCAGAAGGTCGCCCTCGTCACCGTCCTCAAGGACTGTGTGAACCGCAGTGACCCGATACGCTACAGGTCTGCCTGTCGCGCTCAATTCAACGTTGACACTGACATCAAACAGGGCGCGGAAAACGTTGCCCTCTAGCTGCATTTTCTCGTGCAGCATGCGTTCTTCTGCAAGTGCGGACGCATACAAAACCGGCAACGCTCGCTTGGCAATGCTCTCGATAACGCCGCGTTCCCCGCCTTTCTTTCCCGGCTTCCCGGCTTCAATGCTGGGGCGCACGAATTGAAGCAAAACGCGCTCTTGGTTCTCGTCTGACTTGGCGTCCAATTCCTGTCTGTGCTCGGTGATCTCGTGTTCTGCCTGACGGGCTTCGGCATTATTGAACTTAAACGCAGCACGGATCTTCCGCTCGCCATCTTCGAAAACGGCGGCTTCTAAGCTAGCGATAGCCTTAGGATCGCGAGATATAGCTTTTGTGGTTTTGTAGAAGTCCGAAAGGTCAGATTTCGTCGCCTTCGGATTGCGACCACCTTTCTTGAAATATGGGCTAATGTTGCCCTTCATGTCCTTCACAAACTTCGAAAGGATTTGGATTTTATCCATCTTGTCGATGGCCCAAACCGCTGCGGACCCCAAGCCCCCCGCTCCGACCACCCACGCGACTAAGTCGGCCTCAATGCACCCGCTTCTGACTTCTTTGATGAATATCTCGCTCTCAGCCTTCAAATCAGGCCGCTCGCGAGCGACGAACTTCTCGAACTGATTTCCGATACCAACAAAGTTCGCAACAAAATCAGAAAGCGCGACTGGTTCATCCGTGTCCAGCTTTAGCCGGATATGTGCGCCATCCTCTCCCATTGCTTTGCTGTATGAAATGGTTGCCAAAATTCCAACTCCTAATTTGGAGCGGCATCATCGTATGCGAGGCACCTATCCGCGCGGGGCGTTACACCCGTCATCGGCTTGGTGCGCTTGCTACATAATGCCGGAATTCCAGCGCGCCGTACTCGATTCGCTGCGGCAGCCGCTGGAAACCGGCAAGGTCGATGTCGCCCGCGCGAATGCGCATGTCAGCTTTCCTGCCAACGTCCAGCTGATCGCCGCGATGAACCCCTGCCGCTGCGGCCACCTCGGCGATCCTGCACTGGCCTGCAGCCGCGCACCGAAATGCGCCGCCGATTACCAGAGCAAGGTCAGCGGCCCCATGCTCGACCGCATCGACCTCCATGTCGAAGTCGATCCCGTGAGCGCCGCCGACCTCGCCCTGCCGCCGCCTGCCGAAGGAAGCGAACAGGTCGCAGAGCGCGTCATGGCCGCCCGCCAGCGCCAGACCGCCCGCGCCGAGGCTACGGGTGCGCGAACCAATGCCGACCTCGACGGAGACGCGCTGGAGGAATTTGCCGCCCCCGACGAACCGGGCCGCCAGCTCCTCATGCAGGCAGCCACCGCGATGCGGCTATCGGCGCGCAGTTATACGCGAATGCTGCGGGTCGCGCGGACCATTGCCGACCTTGCCGGAGCGGAGAAGGTCGGGCGCATTCACGTCGCCGAAGCTTTAAGTTACAGGCGGCAACCGCCAAGAGCTTAGGAGGATGACACTTGGGCGGATCACGCTGCGACGCTAGATAGGGGCGATTATATTGAGAACACGTACAGCAATTGCAGCTGCAGTCGCGCAGCTTCTTTTCCCAACCGGTGCCGCCCATTCGACCACATTTGCAGAAGTGGAATTCGAGTGTCCCGTCGGAGGCGAAAAATTCACCGCCGACGTGGTCGTAAGCAATATTACGTTCGGCCAAAGACCCGACGGCAAGCCCTATAGTCCGCTTCCCGTCCCGCCAATCGTCGAATGCCCCGACAATGGATTGCTGCTATTCGAGGACGAATTCAGCGAGGAGGACCTGACAATACTCACGGCAGTGGTCCAATCCGAAGAATATCAGTCCATGAGAACAACCGAGACGCCGCATTTCCGCGCCTTTTGGCTCAAGGGTCGACTCGGCCGGGATCGAATCTCCCAGCTAGGTTCTTTGTTGCAGGCCACATGGGAAACCGATGAGAATTACGATCGAAAGGTCAGGTACCAGGCGCGTTTTGTGGCGGAAGCATCAGGCTGGCAACCGGGTCAGGAGCACCGGGCAGCGTGGTTTTGGTACAATATGCGGGCGGTGAATGCGCTGCGTGAACTCGGTTACTTCGACAAGGCTGCCGCGCATCTTTCCCATGTCACCTTGCCGGAAAACTTTCCAGTCGATGGGGAGGAAGCGCGCTACGGCAAGTTGTACGCCGATCGGATCGGCGCCCTGCTCAAGGATCGAAACCCGTTGGTAGAGCCGGCCAATCTGGTGCCACCAGACGTCGCCATTTTCCGATGCGTTGTTCCGCAGGTTCCGCTGACACCTGCCGAAAGTCACGCCTGCTCGCAGGCAGAAATCCAAACGACGATAGACGAGTATGAGTTCAAGCCGAAGGGAAGCAAGAAGCTCCGAGGCGAATCCGCTGTAAGGGCAGCCGCTGAGGAGTTTCGAGGAAAGCGCTAGGCAGCGCCCAACCCTCAAACGTCCTCGCTCATGTCGAGGTTGAGCTTGACGGTTTCGTGCTCGGCTTCGCCTTCGAACTTCTTGAGGAAATCCTCGATCGGCATCTGCTGCCGCTTGTCGACCAGCGGATTGCTGCTGGCCAGCTGCATTTCCGCAGTCTTGAGATCGTCGGGCGTCACGCGCACATGGATGTACGGAATCCAGACCTCGCCATATTCGGCCTTCTGGTACCACACGTCGATGACGTCGTAGGATGCCCAGGCACCGTTCGGTTCCAGCAGGCGGATGCCTTCGCCGATACGCGGCACCGACATCACCTTGATGCGAAGAACATCCTGATGGGTCTCGTTCTGGACTTCGATTTCGATCACGTGTGGCAGGTCCGGTTCAGCGACTGGGATTCATGAATATCCCCTTTGGTAACACCGACCTATTGAGATCTTTTTAACGATGACGTCACGGTATCATAGCGCAATTGCGGACTGACACGCCTTTCGCGGTTTTGCTTGTGATGGCGGGCGCAATGGCCCATGCGGGCTGCCGAGGGGCAAACCGGTCGGGCGCGTGCCCGCCCTGCATGGACGCCACACCCGACGACTTGCCACTATCGTGACCGCAATTTCCCAATCGTCCGATTCGTACCGCTATGGCGAAGAACCCGACAGGCTGCGCAAGCGGCTGCCGGCAATCGCGCTGACGATAGCGATCGAGGGCGTCATCGTCCTGCT
>CATMNW010000095.1 GCA_950071875.1 uncultured Erythrobacteraceae bacterium
GAAGTCCATGAGGGTACAAGTCGTCGATGAACGAGGCGTGCCGGTGCGCGATGCGGTCGTCGAATTCGCAGGTTCTCGACAATACAGCGGGCGGATTACCTTTCCCTGGCGAATGGCGATGGCCCAGCGCAACCAGCAGTTCGTTCCGGGCACTCTCATCATCGCACGCGGCAGCACCGTTGCATTTCCGAACCTGGATAAGGTCCGTCATTCGGTGTACAGCTTTTCAAAAGCGGCGCGTTTCGAAATCGACCTCTACGGGCGCGATCAGACGCGTACCCAGACGTTTCCCAACAGCGGTTCGGTTGCGCTCGGATGTAATATCCACGATGCCATGCGCGGGTACATTCGCGTGGTCGATACCCCGTTTGCAGGCAAAACCGACGCGAATGGCTATGTCACGCTGTCCGGTATGTCTGACCAATCCGGCAAGGTCACGATCTGGCATCCACGCCTTCGCGCCCCCGGTGGCGAATTGTCAAAGGCGGTCGGCGCAGGCGGAAAGCACCGTATAGCGGTTCGATTGCGATGAACATTCCCCTGTCATCAGTGCCGGTACCCACTTTCCGGTCACTCAAGCTTCGGATTGCGGTCCTCTACGCATTGCTTTTTGCCGCCGTACTTGCGGTGGTCATGGTTCTCGTAAATGTGAGCGTAGAAAGGTTCGGCGAAGCATCTGCCAGCCGTGACATGGCCGCCAGCGCGCGTGTTTTCGACGAGATTATCGATCTCCGGGCAAGCCAGATGCGTAGCTCCACCGATGTATTGGCGCGCGACTTCGGTTTTCGCGAGGCGCTGGCAACGGGCGATGCTCCCACCATGGCCAGCGCCCTTGCGAACCTGCGTAACCGGACACGAGCGAGTTCCGCGTTCGTAGTCACGTTGGACGGGGAGATGATCGGAGACGGTTCCAGTACTCTCCCGCCTGTCGAAGAGATCTGGTACCGTCTGGATGAAGGCAATACCAAGGGCGTAATCACCTTGGGCGACCATCTGGCCCTTGCTGCTGCCTCTCCGATCGAGGCGCCCGACTTGTTGGGATGGCTGGTACTTGCGGCACCGCTGGATGCAGCCGAGATGGCGCGGGTCAGCGAGCTAGCGGCCGTCGAATTCGACGCGCAGGTCCGTTTGAGCAGGGACCTGCCGCCAATAGCTGCGTCCGCGACGCCGGGCGTGGTGATTGAATCGGGAGATACAGCGCAAAATCTTTACCGCGTCAGCGCCCTCCAAAGCCTGCAGGACGGCATTGAGCCGCGGCTAATGCTGCGTCATTCACTGGCCAAGGCTTTGGAACATTATGCAGCGCTCAAATACCTGCTCGCGCTGGTCGGTACGCTGGGGCTTGTGCTTGTCGTCGCGCTGGGATGGCGCATTGCGCGTGGCGTCGCTGGCCCTCTCGCCAAGCTCGATGAAGCTGTACGCCGGTTCGGGCGCGGTGACGATGTGATCGTGCAAGCTGAAACCGATGACGAAGTCGGACGGCTCGCCAGCAGCTTCAATTCCATGGTTTCGGCAATTGCCGACAGGGAAAGGCGTATCATACATGTCGGGCTGCATGACGGGCTGACGAACCTGCCCAACCGCAAACTCTTCGTCCAACAGCTCGAGCAGGCTCTGGCCCGCCGCAAGGATGAAGAGCGAGTTTTGATTGCCTATTGCGATCTTGATGATTTCAAGGTCGTCAACGACACGCTCGGCCATCCTGCTGGTGATTCATTCCTGCGCACTGTCGCTGCGCGCCTGGTGAAGGAACTGGGCGATGCTCAGGTTGCGCGTCTGGGCGGGGACGAATTCGCTGTCCTTGCCGTGATCGACGACAACGATGCCAGCCTCATTCCGTTGGCCGAGCGGATCAACAACTGCTTCGGAACAAACATCGACCTCGACGGCCAGATAGCGGACTGTTCGGCAAGCATAGGGATCGCCGTTGCACCGGGGGACGGGGAAAGTGGTGTCGATCTTCTCAAGCATGCCGATCTGGCTCTCTACAGGGCCAAGCGTGAAGGAAAGTCTCACTACCATTTCTTCGAGCCTTCGCTCGACGAACAGGCTCGGGCGCGACGTGAGATGGAGCTCGACCTGAGGCTTGCCATCAAGGACGGACATTTCGAACTCTATTTCCAGCCGCTCTACAGCCTGAACAAGAACAAGCTCGAGGGATTTGAAGCGCTAATCAGGTGGAACCATCCCAAGCGCGGCATGGTCAGCCCTGCGGAATTCATCCCCTTGGCCGAGGAAACCGGTCTTATTCATCAGGTGGGCGACTGGGTTGTACGAGAAGCATGTCGCGCGGCTCGAGACTGGCCTGACGAGTTGTCTGTCGCGGTCAACATTTCACCCAAGCAATTCGCCGCGCCGGGTCTTGCATCCACTATCCTGCAAGCGCTTTCCAATTCCGGATTGCAGCCTCACAGGCTGGAACTGGAGATCACCGAAAGCGTGTTCATCGCTGATATCGAGAAAACGCTGGGTACGCTGCACTCGCTTCGCAACCTCGGGGTGCGCATCGCCCTAGACGACTTCGGCACCGGCTATTCGTCGCTCAGCTATCTGCGCAGTTTTCCGTTCGACAAGGTCAAGATCGACCAGAGCTTCGTGCGCGATCTGAACGATAACACCAATAATGCCCATGCGATTATCAGGGCTATAACCGCGCTGGCATCGGCACTCGGCATGGATACTTTGGCAGAAGGCGTCGAAAGCGCCGAACAGTGCGAAATCCTTCGCGAGGAAGGCTGCGGCTACGGGCAGGGCTACCTGTTCAGCCGGCCCGTACCCGTCGGCGCACTGACAGCCTTGTTCGAGAGCGACGCGCAGCGTTCACTCGCCGGCTGATACGCCGTCCGAAAGACCTATTGGTCTGTACCTTTGGCCTTACCCCATTGCCGCGCGGCGGTGTATCCCAAGTATCCGGTCCCGAAAAGGGCATAGAGAGCGTCCGGCAATGCGGCGAGATATCGGGTCATACCCGTTCCGATTGCGTGGGCGGTCTGCGGATTTATGGCCGCCACTAAGCCCATCGGGACGCTGAAAAGAATGAGCGCATACATGACGTAAAGGAAACTCGGCCGTGCACGGCTGGTCCAGGGGTCGGAGCTCTGCGCTTCGGCGACAATCGCGGACAGCCGCGCTTCGATTTGTTGCATTTCCTGCGAACCTTCCAACGCGATGAGCTCGAGCTTGGCCCTCTCACGGGCATCGCGATCCGGTATCACCTTGTCGATTATCGAGGCGATCGGACCCAAAAGGGAATTGACGATAGACATGGACTTCTCCGGTTACTTGAGAAGCCGATAGCTAACCATACAGGTTCGTGTAGGAAAGCGGAGCTTACTAGCGACCGGGCGAACCGGTCATTCGACGATAAACCTGACCCGTAGCGTGAAGCTCGATGCTGCCGAGAACGCGCCCGATGGCGTAATCCTGAAATCGGTGATGGCAGTATCGCAGCCATCGCCATCGGCTGTCGGCACATAGTTCCAGCTTGCCCCATTGTCCGAGGAAAACTGCAGGTCGTCTCCGGCATTGCCTAGTGCAGCATAGGTGTACGTCAGGCCCGATGCCGGGCTACCGGAGCTGAAGATAACGGGCCCGCTGCCCGAAGCGCCCAGATCGGCGACACACATTTTTGCATCGACGGGCGCATCGTCGGTTACCACTACAGTTCCTGTATCGGTTGCTTCCGATCCCGTGTTGCTGACCGTGATGAGGTATTCGACCAGGGCACCGGGAATGGCCTTGGGGTTGGTCGCATTGTTAACCGGGTCGGAGATCACGGAACTCAGCTTCGTAACGTCGAGTGTTGTATATGGACGACAGAGGACGATATCGTGCAGCGCGATCCCCTGTTGACCCGGGTTCGTCGGCGCGGTGGTGTGGTTTCCGTATGTTATCACGATGGTTCTTACAGCCTGCGTGAAGGTGACCGTAAGATTACCGGCGTTGGAATTGGTATCTGATGCTCCGTCACCGATTGCGGTGTTCCCGGTGACATAGTTCGCGTTTCCATTGGTCAGCGTGGGCGTGACGGATGCCCCGCCATTGCTACCTGTTACCACGACCCTGTCTGCAAACTGGTTGGGGCCGAAATCGACGTCGAAGATCGTGAACTGTACCCCTGTAAAGGCGCGCGGCAGGGTAATGGTGATCCTTGCCGTACCAGTTCTGTTTGCCTGATCGGCAACGACTGCCAGGCTCCGTTCGGCTGGCGTCAGACCGCCGGTGAACGCATTCTGCACGGTGGGCGATTGCCCGCCAAACGTGGCGTTGTTCACATAGGCCCCGTCGTTGTTCAGTACGAAACCAATGTTGCCGAAACTGCCCAGTGCGTAGGAATTGCTGGTAGACCCCGCAGCCCAGGCCACCGAAGGCGCATCCCAGTCGAACAGACTCGACCCGTTCGCGCAATTCAAGGCTGGCACCACGCCTCGTGGGCGTCCGGCGGCAACCGTAAAGGTCACCGTGGCGTAGTCATCTTCGCCATTAGCGCCATTGTTCGGGGTTGAATCACTATCGACGAGCCCGCTGGATATAATTTCCGCGATATTCGTGACGGATGTTCCTGCTGCTGCTGTGGTGGTTCCGGTTATCGTCAAGGTTGCGCTCGCACCGGGCGCAAGATTGGGGACAGTCCATATTCCGGTGCCGGCGTTGAAGCTGCCCGCACCGCTAGCCGAAGAGAAGGTGAACCCACTTGGCAGAGTATCGCGCACGGTCACCCCGGTCGATGTGGCCGATGAAGCAGAGGAATTGTTCACCGTGAGCGTATAGACCGTCGTGCCCCCGCTCGCCGGTGCGCTGCCGACCAGGGATTTGGTCAGCGAGAGATCGGCATAATTCGCTGGCAACGATGTGAGATAGAGAGTGGCCCGACGGAAGGTTCCGTTGTCCGCGCTGGGAAAGAGATCGCAGATTTCGAGGCGCCAGGTTCCCGCTGAGTTTTGACCATTGAAAGCCGATAGCAGGTTGCGTGGGCGAAAGGTGTTCTGGAAGGGCGGGGCGGTGGTGGAGTGGTTGCCGGTGGCGCTATCCGTATTGACGATCTGGCTCGCGGAATCATCGAGCAGGACATTGAAATTGTCGCCGCTGACGTCATTCACGTCACCTACGGTCAGTTGGACGCGCGTCCCGGACGGGGACTGCAAGGTAAACTGCATATCTCCACGCCAGGTATGGGTAGCCAGAATGCCGATATTCACATCGGCGATCGTGAAGTTGCTGGATACGCTGATGTTACGCACAAGAGGCGCGGTACAGGTCGTGCTTCCGTCGATCGTTCCTGTAGTCGTATTCGAATTGGTTGCAGTTGTCTGGCCTATTGCCGGCATCGCAAGAAGGCTGGCCAACAGGAAAAGCGCGACGCGAATGACGCGCATCGTGCCATTTTCGCCGACTGACTTTCCGTTCAATCGCTGCATCAGTCCGCGATAGGAAAATATGGTTAACAAGCCGTAAGGACGAAGCTGCCGCATCATTGGCCACCTCGGCGGTCAAGTCCCAGGAAGCCGAGGCTTCCGGCATCGAACTTCAGCCGGATCGACGCGAACAGGCCCTTGTCGGTTTCTCGCGCTGCCGAGAAGTCTTCGTCGCGGAACCCTTCGATGTTGTATCCAACGGTAAGCAGCGCGTTTTCTGCCGGCGCGAACCCGATATGGGGGCCGAACGCAAAGCTCGTAACGCCATCTTCGATACCCGTTCGCACCGTGCCTCGCGCGCCGATCTCGAAACGCTCGCCGATGCCGAATTTCGCGTCGAGACCTCCGAGCAAAGTCGTGGCCGAATAATCGAAACCTTCGAAGCGATCGAAATTATGACGCGCACCCAGGAAAACACCGACTTCGTGGCGACGTACCATCCGGCCGTTCGCATCGTTTCCGTCGGGCGACCAGTTCGAAGAGAAACTGCCGATCAAGCGGCGCGATTGCGCAGCGCCATCGACGAGTAGGGCGGTGCGGCCAGCAGGTCCTGTTTCTCCTGCGACGGCATCGGAAACAATGTCGCTGCGGAACTCGAGCTTACCGAGGAAAGCGAACGGCGATTCGGCGGGACGATGGGCAACAGCGATTGCCGCATCCATGATTTCGGTGCGGGCACCATTCTCGGCCTCGGCTTCGGTCCATGTGAAACCGCTACCTACGATGCTTCCTTCGCCAAGCTGACGAATGGCACCAATGGTAAGACCCTTGCGATCGGCAAATTCGCCGTCGCGATACTCCGCGCGAGCGGTAGCGCTCCAGCGGTCCTTGCGCCACGCCATGCCGATCGTGGCCGCCGTGAAATCTTCGAAGCTCGATCCGCCGGGGCCGAACTGGCCGCCACTTGCCACAGGCTGCGCCGGGTTCACGATATCGTTGGCCGGACCAGCACCATTGAGCGTCCGGCTTCCGTCGAGCGTGGCGTCGAGGGTAAGGCTCGGCGTGACGGCCAGTGACTGGGTCAGGCCGAATGCGGCGAACGTGCGGTTTCCGGCTTCTCCAATATCCTGCTTGCCCAAGGTCGTCAGGGCCTTGGCACCGGACCACGGAGTGACTTCGAAGCCGGCCTTGATCGTACGAGCATCGATATCGGCACCGTCGGCAATCTCGTAAACGCCCACCAGCCGTACATTGTCAGTCAGGGCATAGCGTGCGCCGAAACGGTGACGGGCGGGGAGGTCGACCGAATCCGCCTGGTCCAGTGCGATGCTCGTCGAAGCGCTGAGCTCCAGCCTGTTGTCGAGCAGCCGCTGGGTGACTCCACCTTCGAGCACCGTCGAATCGTTGCGGGTGCCATCGTTGAGGCGGTCGGCAAAATGGGCAATGCCCAGGCGCAGGTCCGTGTTCTGTGTCGTATAGCCAAGCTGGACCTGTGCAGCACGACGCCGCGCAGCATCGACCAGGCTATCGTCTTGCCAGACGCTACCGACAACGGAAAGCTGCTCGGTGATTTTGACGCGAGTATCGACGCCGAACTTGTGGCGTCCCAGCTCGGCACCGTTCTGCTGGCCGATGCCGAAATCCTCGTCGAGCGACCGAGCATAGGCGATCACATCGAGCGAACCGGTCTGGTGCTGGGCTTCGACCAGCCAACCGATTGCCGTTGTATCATTGCGGTGGCTGGCGGCGACTTCGGCGCGAACTTCGGTATTGTCTCCGATATTGGCGCGCAGATCCACCGCACCCATATCGGTACGTGCACCGTCACCTTTGTCGGTGATGGCAGTGGCGCCAATGCGAATGGTATCGTCCTTGCTGTTCCACTCCGCGCGCAGACCCGCGTTCAGTTCACCACCGGCGAGGCTGTCGACCTCGTATTCGACGACGATGAATTGCGGATTGAGATCGAAATCCCGGCTCAGGACCGGTTCCTTGAATGTGATCGTACCGGACAGCAGGTCGATATCGTAATCGATGAAGCGAACGAGTTGGCGGCTCGAAACGATGAGTTCCGAACGGAAGCGGTCGCGGATTTCCAGCGTTACCTGTTCGCTGTTGGCAATCAGGGCCCGGCTCGACAGCGAATAGGGGCCGGTAATGCCCTGTCCCTGAATTTCGTCACGACGGAAGCGCGAGGCGATTTCGGCTGCGAAACCCTGTGCGCGGATCTGCCCGAAGCGCGCTTCGCCTTTCACGCCAGTCGCGGTGCGGTTGTAGCGGGCCAGTCGCGTCTGGTCGAAACCGGTTTCGAAATCCCCATAGAGAGTATAGAAAGTTGCGGTTTCGATGCGAACGTAAAGCTTTTCACGCGATGCAGCGTCGAAGCGACGGTTCGATGCGTCGCCAAAAACAGTGTAATAGGCGTCCGGATCAAGGGTGCCGAGAACGCGCTGGTCTTCTGCCTGTTTGGCGCTGTCATATGCGAGAGTGACCAGGTATTTCCCGAGCACGCGGCCCTTTGCGTAAAGCGCCACCCGGGCCTCGTCACCAAGGTCGCTGTCGAAACGACCGTCCCGTTCCATCGCATCGGCCACCGTACGGGCACCGATCGAACCTTCGACCAGTCCGATTACGGTCCATTCGATGTCGCCCGGTTCGATCCAGCCTTCCACCTGCTGCGTGCGTTCGATCTCGCCATCGCTGAAAAGGAAGGACAGGCGCAGCGAACCGCTCACCATGGTCGGGGCAAGTTCGATCAGCGCAATGCCTTCGTTACCCT
>CATMNW010000096.1 GCA_950071875.1 uncultured Erythrobacteraceae bacterium
GACGTGTGCTCTTCCGATCTCGGCAATCTTTGCTTCGGTGCCGTCGGGCTGGACGACCCAGATGCCGACGCGGTCTTCGCGGCGCTCGCCGCGGACGCCGAACGCGGCCAGAGTGGCGATCACCCAGGCTTCCAGATTGCGCACGAATTGGCGCACATCGGGCCCCCGCCGCACCAAATCGACCAGTTTTTCGATCCGCTTCGACCTGCTCTTGCCCCTCGGCTCAATGAGGCGAAGCTCGAGCATGTTGGGTTCGGGGAGCTCGGCGATGGCCAGTCGATGACGGCCCGGAAATGCAAGAATGCCGCTGCGAGGAAGGACAGTGTAGCCCAGTCCTGCCGCGACCGGGGCGGGGATCTGGCCGATCTGGTTGACCCCACTCCGAATGCGTAGTCCCTCGGGGCCGCGATAGTCGTTCGCGAAATTCGCGCTTAGCACGCGGTCGGCGTAGCGCGTGCCGTCGGGGTGCTGGATGAAACCAAGCGCTTGCAGGTCCTGGAAAGTCGGAGAGCGGCCCGCCCAGTCCTGCGGGAGGATGAGATCGAGGTGCTCGTCGCACAGCCGCTCCACGCTGAGCCTGGGATGACGTGGTTCGCCGGACACGACACCGAGATCGAAAGCGCCGGATAGCACGCCCTCCACGATCCGGTCTTCGGGAGCAGCGTCGAGAACGACCGTCAGGTCGGGGGCCGATGTCATCCAGCCGATCAGGCCGGGATAGACGAGCATCGCGAAGCTGCCCGAACAGGCTAGGGCCATCTTGCCGCTGTCGGCATCTCCATCCTCGAGACTGGCGAGGAAGTCGCGTTCTTCGCGCCAGCGAGACCGGGCCAGCGCCAGCGTCTTCTCGCCAGCTTCGGTCAGCATGAAGCCCGGCGCGTCGCGCTCGACCAGTCGTGTGCCAAGCCGCTCTTCGAGCTTCGCGATGTGCTGCGACATGCCCGGCTGGGTCATGTTGAGACGCGCGGCGGCGCGAGTGAAATTTCGCTCTTCGCAGAGGATCCGGAAGGATTCGAGCCAAGTCGAATTCAGTTCGCGCATAACATGCTGTTATCACAACTATGGCATATGATAATTTCTATTTTGGTCTTGCAGGCCCGATCTTGGCTGCACCCCAACGAAAGGAACTGCAATGAAGGTATCCCCCAAGACTTTCTCGCACATCGGTCTCTCGGTCCCCGACCTCGAAGCCGCGGTTAAATTCTACACCGAGGTCCTCGGGCTCTACACGATCATGGAGCCGACCGAGGTGTTCGAGGACGAGAGCCCGATCGGTGTCATGTGCACCGACGTGTTCGGCCCGGACTGGAAATCGCTGAAGATCGCCCATCTGGCCACTGCCGACCGTGTCGGCATCGAGATTTTCGAGTTTCCGGAAAACTACGCGCCGAAGGACAATCTCGACCACAAGCGCCACGGCACCTTCCATTTCTGCGTGCAGGATCCGGACGTGGAAGGGCTGGTCGAGAAGATCGTGGCCGCCGGCGGCAAGCAGCGCATGCCGATCCGCGAATACTATCCCGGCGAGAAGCCCTATCGCATGTGCTATGTCGAAGATCCGTTCGGCATCGTCTTCGAAGTCTACAGCCACAGCTACGAGCTAACCTATTCGGAAGGCGCTTATTCGTGATGGGGAACCCCGGCGGCGCAGAAGCGCCTGCTTCGCCGGGGTCAACGCCAAAACCAGAGCGCGAACCGTATCCCAGGCAACACGACAGGCGAACTTGCAACGCTCGACCGCCCATTCGAAGGGGCGCGACAGATGGCGTCAGTCTAATGGCGGCTTCGGAGGCCCAAGCTCCTATGAGCGGACAGTCTCCTGCCGGCCCAGTTTCGGCCATTCCGGTACCTTTCCACAGCTAATGTCGGTGCGAGTGTAGGCATATCTAACCTGCTCAAATTTGCGCGACCGGGTATTGCAAGATGCGCAATCAGATCTGTTCTTTGCGTTTCAACCGAGTTTTTCCAGGAATTCATCGTTGGGCATCTCGATTTCAACTACAATGCAATCCCTTGCCGCGTGTACTTCTTTTATGGTCGCTTCGAATTTCAACCCTTCAATCTGAAGTAGAGTATGTAGTGGCCGTCCGACACAGGACGAAAGGGTTGTCACAGGTAGGTTGGAAGGGTGCGAAAGTACGACCCTTCTGCCATCGATCCAGCCCCGGCCGTTGCGCATTTCGAGCGAGCACTCGAGCGTTCCTCTCGACCAATAGAACCGCCCTGCGGAAAACGGGAGAGAGCCATCGATCGATGTGAAGGGTTGATCACCATTTTCATTGAAAAGCGACGGCAGGTCGTCCGGGCTGATGTCAGCGAGCTCGAGAACGTGGGCGGAAAGACCTGTAATCTTCCGTCGATAAGATCCCAGCTCGTCGACTGTCAGGGCCGCGACGATGCGATCATGTTCGCGAAGGTCGAAATCAATCGCCTCGATCAGCTCTTCGATATCGGAAGCGCTTCGCCTTGATCGGGTTGTCGAGAAATCGTGATTGAGCCGAAGAAACTCGGCATGAAATAGCAGACCGTCATGAGGCCCCGCCGCAAAATCCAGCCTTTCCAAGGAAGCCTCCGGTCTTTTCGCAAACCTTGACTGGAGATCGCTGTGGGTATCGACCCAGATCTGATCGTACATCGCCGCGTCCGCGAGCATCAGTCCGATGGATCGGGCAAGCGATGCCTCAATCACGCGCTCGTCGGGATTGGATTGAGGATCTATCGGAATGAGAAGCCGAGGTCCCGATCCAGATGCCTGCTGGCAGTCGAGCACACTTAAGGCAATATTAGTGAACCCGTGACCGCCCGCTAGTTCCATGGGGAAGGATTGCTCGAAGCCCATCCGACGCAAGACCTTGCGGAAGGCATGCTCGTACCCTTGAGCGTTTGTCCAAACTGCGCGCCGGTCCATCTCATCGTTCGTAAACACGATCTTCTGGACACGGTTCGAATGCATCGACGTGTGTGAGTTGGACATAATAGCACCTCTACCGGCAAGAACTTCGAACCGGTTATAGGTCGCTCGCGACATGCAGCCCAAGCACCTCGGAGTTTAGGATCCGTGATGTCAGCTTTGCGCCCTCCTTTCCGCCATTCAACGGGCTGTGCTCTCTCTCCGAGAGCCGTCGTTCGTTAGGCTCACTTTTAATGTTCGGAATTCGCTCCAGCGTCTCTTCTCCCAGCCCGATAGTCTGGGAGAGGAGGATCTGATGTCATTCCCCTGACCTCGACATCTTCGATTTTCTCTCTGACAGGCCCGAGGTCGCGACTGAGTCCGCGAAAGACCGCTTCCCCTTCGATCAGAGAATTTTCGATCGCCGGAATGCCGCTCTTTGCCTGGGAAAGCTTATTCTCAGCGTTCTGTACCCCTTCGCGGAATTGGCGAAGACGTCTTCGCGCGCTGGTGGAAGCGCTTCCGTCGGAAATTCGGCGATCTGCGTCTCGAAGATCATTTCCCCATCCACCGACCCGTTGCCGCAAGTCCGACAGTCTTCCTTTTGTTGAGGCCAAATCTTCGTCCCATCCTTCCGCGTCCGATGCCAGATCGGCCGTCGTGACTCGAAGCCGGGCAAGATCCGAGGTGATCGCCCGCTGCTTTTCTGGTTCCAGTCCTTCGTTCAAAGCGCGGACACTGTTTGCCACGCTCTCGACGGTAGCGGTCGCATTCCCCCCAAAAAGTCCGGTTCCGTCCGAGGCCGGGATGATCTTCCTTCCTGAATTGTCGGCGTATATGCCTTGACGGCCCCTTCGACCCTCGAGCACCAGCGCGGCCTCGCCGGTTATCAGGTTGGTACTGATTGTCGCTTCAAGGCCGTCAACTTTCGCTGCATCAGGATCGAGAGTCAGCACAACGAGAACGTTTCCCGGTCCATTTTCCGCCAGGCGGACCGATGTTACCCGACCCACAGGAACACCCGACAATGTTACGGTCGACCCCGGCTGAAGGCCTTCCACGGAGCGATCAAACCTGACGAGATATGTTTCCTGATTGGGCGTGGGATCGAGAAGCCACACCGCAAAAGCGATGGTGGCAAGCATCAGAATGCCAACGATCCACCCCACTAAGGAAAAGTTTGCGTTAGTTTCCATCTTGCACGCAAACAGGGATTTTTCCGTCCGGCAGAGGTGCCGAAACATTGAAAGTTCGCGCCCCGCGTGCTCCTAGGGTGTCCGCCACAGTACCTGACCGAGGTTGGCCTTGTGGCGCAATCATTAGGGTCACAGTTTTACAGGGTGAGTTTCGACCAGGAAACGCTGTACTGCGTCGCCGAACGCATCGTTCTCGTCGCCCGCGACCATATGCGACGCACCAGCGATATCGCTGAATTTTGCATGGGGAACCAGTTTCCGGAATTCAGCGGCGCCTTCGGGAGAAACAAGGTCGCTAGATCCACCGCGCACGAGATGGACCGGGAGCGACAGCGCCGACGCAGCCTGAACAAGCTCGGTCGACCCGGCGGAAACGTCGTCGGTAATGGTGCGTCGGCGCGTAACGTTCTCGACGAATGCCGGATCCCAGTGCCAATAATACCGCCCGTCCCGTGCCTTTCGAAGGTAACTCTTCAATCCCGAGGAACTTTGCCGTCTCTCGCGGTGCGGCAGATATGCTGCGATTGAAGCGGAAGCGTGCTCGGGCGATTCGAACCCTTCTCGGGCGTGCTGCGCCATGAAGCCGAGGACCCGCGCGACCCCGTTCGCTTCCATTTGCGGCGTAATGTCTACGAGGGTTAGCGAGGCGAACGTGCCGGGCGCGATCGTGCCCTCGGCCACAAGGCCCGCCAATCCTCCCAGCGACGCACCGATCAGCGCCGGATTGCGCTCGAAACTCTGCGCAACTGCAACGAGATCCCGGCCGAAATCGTGCACATCATAAGCGCCGGTCGGGGACCATGGACTTTCGCCATGCCCTCTGAGATCGAGGGCAATCGCTCGGTATCCGGCCCGGCCCAGGCGAGTGCCGACCTTTCTCCAGGCGCGCCGTGTCTGTCCGCCTCCATGAGCCAGAAGCACAGGGAAACCGTCAGCCGGTCCGAATGTACTTGCGACAAGCGTCAGGCCGTCGGCACCAGGAAGCAACAGGCGATCCTCGTTCACGAGCGCGGCCTCCGGGCAAGAAAAAAGAATGTCAGCGCCGCCAAGGCACAGCCAATGGCTGCAATTATCGATAGGTCTGCCAGGATAGCTGCCGATACGATGAGCGCTGCCGCAATCAGGTCGCTGGAACGCATGGGCGCCGCACCTGACGGCCTTTCCAGTCGCGCAAGATCCTGAGGATCCAACCGGATCGGCAGCTGTCCGCGGCGAGCGATCGACGCCAGGTTCTCGACGATCTCCGGGGTGCCGAGAAGCGCGCGTATCAGCGTCGATGCTGTCCGCCGGGCATTTCCGCGCAGGTTTGCCAGGCTGGCGCGCTCCATCAGCAGTTGTTTGCCGATCGGAGCAAGTTCGGACGTTATGTCGAAGCGCGGGTCAAGACGGCGTACGAACCCCTCGGCGGTGAGCAGCGTGCGCAGCATCAAGGCGAGGTCGCCGGGTAGGGCCAGTTGGTAAGTCCGCAGAAGATCGAATACATCGGCGAAAATGCCAGACAGGTCGATCTGGTCGAGAAGCGTGTTGCGAAACTTGCCGACCAATTGATTAAGCGATGCCTTCAGCGCCTCACGATCGACCGCCGGATTGCCTGCCCACTGAAGGAGAACATCGACCAGATCGTCGATATCTTCTCCGGCGATCGCCAGTGACAGGCGCACCAGTTCGTCCCGCCGCTCTGGCAGCAGAGTGCCTACCGCGCCAAAGTCGATGAACACCAAGGTCCCGTCGGGGCGGATCAGCACATTGCCCGGATGCGGATCGGCGTGGAAGCGACCGTTGAAGATTATCATGCTCAGCACCGCGCGTGAATAGCCGCGCGCGACGGACGTAAAATCCACGCCGGCGTCCCTCAGTGTGGCCAAGTCGGTCGCCGGGATCGCGTCGACCCGCTCCTGGACATTGAGACTGCGCCCGCTCACCTCGTTGTCGAAGTGGGCTGTCTCGATCCCGAACCGTGCAAGATAGCTGCCGATCTCCGCACTCGCGCGTGCTTCAGCGCCCAGATCCATCTCACGATCGAGGCTTTCGGCGAAGAACCGCAACAGCTCATCGGGCCTCTGTCTTTCGACAAGGGGACTGGCGCGTTGTGCCAATCGGGCAATGCGCCGCAGTAAACGCATGTCGGCATCCACGACACTTTCGATTCCCGGTCGCCGGATCTTGACGATGACCGGTACGCCGTCGCTCCGTATTCCTGCGTGCACCTGCGCTATAGAGCCCGCCGCGATCGGCTCCCGATCCAGCTCACGAAAATACTGGCCGGAGTCTTCCCCGAGAGCATGGGTGAGCGGAGCCTCGACACGCTCGAACGGTACACCCGGAACGCGATCGTGCAGCTGCGATAGCGCTGCCGTCCAATCCGGCCCCAAGAGATCGCTTCGCATCGCGAGGATCTGGCCAAGCTTGGTCGCGACTGGTCCCAGTTCGCGCAGTGCCTCGACCAGGGCTTCCGGGCGCGTCGGATGTGCATTGGTTTGAGATCGGCCGGATCCCAACGCGGACACGATGCCGCCCAGCCCGTGACGGCCGAGAATTGCTATGACCTGCGCAAGCCGCTTCCGGTCACTCATGCGCGAAGGCGGCATGTCTGCCATCAGAGAGCATCCCGCCGTACGTTTTCGCTGACCATCTCCAAAAGCGAATGCAAAGTACTCTTCTGTTGCGGCGTCATTCCGCTCCATATTCGCAGGTGGGTCGCGTCTGCGGCCCGTCTGAGGTCAGGGAGTATTTCCTCAACCCGTCTCGTCAGGCCGAGACTCCAAGACCGCCCGTCCGCCGGGTCACGGCGGCGCTCGATAAAGCCTTTCTGGGTCAAGGCGGTGACCGCCAAGCCAATGGTGGCGGATTCGAGTTCGAGGCGCCTGGCGATGTCGGTCTGGTTCAGGGCAGGATCTTTGATGAGCTGCGCCAGCACACGCCACTGCGTACGATTGAGGCCAAGCGGCTGTGCCCGGTCATCGAATGCCTTGCGCGCGGCGCGACTGATCTCGTCCATCATGAAGATCGCTCGATCATCGTCGGTGATGACATTGTCGAGTGCGAGAGTGTCCTCGTCTTCCGTCATGAGTGGGTCCTATCGATCAGGAAAAAATAGTAAAGGACTTTCGTATTTTATTTTGACCGCTATATCGCTCGTGCAACGGGCCAAACGATGGCGAGGAGCGAAATTACCATGGCGGACGAGACAGCAGGCGATAGCGATCAAGGCGAACGTCCGAAGGGGTTGTCCAGTCCGCGGGTCCGGCTTGGTCTGCTGATCGCCGTCATTCTGGTCCTGCTCGCCGGGGGCTACTGGTATTACAATCATCAGACGTACGGCCGATTCCAGCAGTCCACCGACAACGCTTATATCGCCGCCGACAGCGTCATCATCTCCCCCAAAATTGCCGGCTATGTCGAGCGCGTACTGGTGACCGAGAATCAAACGGTTGCGTCGGGCGATGCACTTGTGCAGCTGGACGTGCGGGATTATCGCGCCCAGACCAGCCAGGTCGAAGCCCAGATCGCGGCGTCGCTCGCCGGAGCTGATACGGTTCGCGCACAACAGCGAGAGCAGGATGCGGCTATCGAGCAGGCCCGTGCCCAACTTGCCGCGGCATCTGCGCAGGCCGGTCTGGCTGCGGAGCAGGTTGCGCGTTATCGCCCCCTTGCCGCTTCCGGAGCGGAGCCGCGCGAAAGGCTCGACCAGCTGCAGGCCCAGGCCAGAGAAGCGCAAGCCCAGGTCGCGGCGGCGCGCGCCGCGCTCACGGCTGCACAGCGGCGGCAAGGCACGCTGGGCGAACAGATAGACCAGGCCAATTCGCAAGCCAACGCAGCTCGTGCGCAGCTTGAGGCGGCCCGCCTGAACCTGTCGTCGACCACGCTCAGGGCGAGCATTTCCGGGCGGGTGGGTGACCTCACGGTCCGGCCCGGACAATTTGTCCAGCCCGGCCAGCGCCTGATGAGCGTGGTTCCCACCGACCGCCTCTACGTGACAGCAAATTTCAAGGAAACGCAGCTCGGACTTGTCCGCCCGGGGCAACCCGTCACCTT
>CATMNW010000097.1 GCA_950071875.1 uncultured Erythrobacteraceae bacterium
GGGACCAGTTGGCATGGTCGAGAAGCACGCGGCGTGAATCGAGCACCCGACTGACGGCAGCGACATGGCCAAGCTGCATCCCGCGATGCGGCCGAAACGCCATGACGGCACCCACGCTTGGCGTTTTGCCTGTCCGATAGCGCCCCTGGGCCTGTCCCCACCAGGTATGCGCATCGCCGTATATATCGATCCCGGATACCTGCCGTGCGTAAGGCACACATTGGAGGTACGCGTCGAGTTCGGCCGCATTTCCAGCGAAATCCTGAAAATCTTCTGCGAGCACGGGTGTTGCGCAAGAAAGCAGGGCGATAGCGGCAAACGTCATCTTCATGGCCGTTGGGCTAAAGCCATTAACCTTGTCGCCGCCCTTCCACTTACGGTTAACGCGATTTAACCCTTCCTTCCGTCGCGCTTGCAAAGATGCGCGCAAAGGCCCACTTGCCGCGGCATTATGACCCCCTCATCATCCAAGCCTACGGTGATCATCATCGGTCGACCCAACGTCGGCAAGTCGACGCTGTTCAACCGCCTTATCGGAAAGCGCCTTGCGTTGGTCGACGACCAGCCCGGTGTAACACGCGATCGACGGTTCGGAGACGCGGAAATTGCCGGTCTCGCCTTTCAGGTCGTCGATACGGCCGGGTGGGAAGATGAAGATGCCGAGAGCCTGCCGGGTCGCATGCGCAAACAGACCGAAGTCAGCCTCGAAGGGGCGGATGCGGCGATGTTCGTGTTCGATTCGCGTCTTGGCCTCACACCGCTCGACGAAGAGATTGCGCGGTGGCTGCGCGGTCAGGAAATCCCCGTCGTACTCATTGCGAACAAAGCCGAGGGTAGCCAGGGCGATGCGGGCATTTTCGAAAGCTTCTCGCTAGGGTTTGGTGAACCGGCCGCGGTGAGTGCCGAACACGGCGAAGGCATTGCCGATTTGTTCGATCACCTTTGGCCGATTATCGGCGCCAAGGCCGAAGCCGCTGAAATCGAAGCGGAGATCGACGAGGAGGATGAGGAAGCCTTGCTGGCGGGCCCGATGAAGCTCGCCATTGTTGGCCGTCCGAACGCCGGCAAATCCACGCTGATCAATCGAATGCTGGGCGAAGACAGGCTGCTGACCGGTCCGGAAGCCGGCATCACCCGCGATTCGATTGCGGTCGACTGGCAATGGAATGATCCGCGAAACGGCGACACGCGAGAGATCCGCCTCATCGATACTGCGGGAATGCGCAAGAAAGCGCAGGTCACGGAAAAGCTGGAAAAGCTTTCGGTAGCTGACGCGCGACGTGCAGTCGATTTTTCGGAAGTCGTCGTACTGCTGCTCGATGCGACACGCGGGCTGGAATCGCAGGATCTCAAGATTGCAAACCTCGTGCTGGAAGAAGGCCGTGCGTTGATGATCGCGATCAACAAATGGGATGTGGCCGAGAACGCGAGCTCGTTGTTCAATGGCATCCGCGACGCGCTCAACGAAGGTCTTGCACAGGTGCGGGGCGTTCCGCTGTTCGCCGTCAGCGCAAAGACCGGCAAGGGGATCGACCAGATGCTTGGCGCTGCTTTCGAGCTGCGCGAGGCCTGGAGCCGGCGCGTCCCAACCGCGGCCTTGAACCGTTGGTTCGACGATGCTTTGGAAGCCAATCCTCCACCCGCACCAAATGGTCGGCGCATCAAACTGCGTTACATCACGCAGGCGAGCATCCGCCCCCCGCGCTTCGTTGTTTTCGGCACTCGGCTCGACTCGCTTCCTAAGAGCTATGAACGCTACCTCGTGAACGGAATTCGTTCCAAGCTGGGCTTCGAGGCCGTTCCGGTCCGGGTCGTACTCAAGAGCCCTAAAAATCCCTACAACGCTAACAAAGGTGGCGGCGGCAATTATAGCGGGGAGCAATGATGCTGCTCGATATCCTGTCCGCGATCCCTGGAAGCGAGCTTTTCGCCCGCACCAGTTCGACATTGCGGGTACAGCAAGTGGTCCAGCTGAGCCTTGCCCCGGCGTTCCTCCTGGCGGGGATCGGTGCGGTTATGAATGTGATGACCAATCGGCTGATCTGGGTCGCGAACAAGATCGAACGGATCATCGATGCCGGGGATGAAGGCGACGTGCAATCAATGCGCGCAGAATTGCCGGCGCTGGAAAAGCGGCGGATTTACGCCCAGCGGGCCGTAATGTTCTCCACCGCTTCCGCACTGGCGATCAGTGTGGTTATCGTGCTTCTGTTTATCAGCGCGTTCGTCGAAACGCCGCTTGGCACCCTTGTCGCCACAGTGTGGGTATTGTGCATGGGACTGCTGGTCGCGGGCCTGGCGTCGTTTCTGCTGGAGACGCGCACAGCCGCCAATCGCAACCGGGAACGGATGCGCGAACGCGACAGCCGATAGCGGCGAAGGGCTTTAGCCCTCGCCGCCCTCGCCTGCAGCCCTGCTGTTGAGCTGAACGTAATTCTCCAGCCCCATGCGCGCTATCATGTCGAACTGGGTTTCGAGGAAGTCGACATGCTCTTCTTCGCTGGCGAGTATGCTTTCGAAGATCTGGCCCGAGGTGAAATCGCGCACATCTTGGCAGTAATCTGCTGCTTCCTTGAGCAAGGGAATGGCTTCCATCTCGATCGCGAGGTCGGCCTTGAGAATTTCCTCGACCGTTTCACCGACTTTCAGCTTGTGGATCGCCTGAAAGTTGGGAAGCCCACCGAGAAACAGGATGCGTTCGGCTAGGATGTCCGCATGCTTCATCTCGTCGATCGATTCATGCCGTTCGTATTCGGCCAGCTTGGTAACACCCCAATCCGCAAGGACGCGGTAATGCAGCCAGTACTGGTTGATCGCGGTCAGCTCGTTAGTGAGTGCCTTGTTCAGGAACTCGATGACCTTGGGATCGCCCTTCACTGCCTTTACTCCTTCATACAGAACAGGGTGCGTCTATGCGCATCCGGAACGGGTTTTGGCAAGGTGCAGATCTCAAAAAATCGGCGGAATTCCGCCATTTGCAAGCGATTTGCGTTAGCGCTGGATCAGGCAGCAGCTGGGACGTAACCCAACTTGCGCTCCTCGATTAGAATGGCGTCAGCCTCGTCCAGACAGGAACCGCAGCAGGCGGGCTTACCCAACGCCTTGTAACACCGTTCCGCATCCCCCGGCACGCGATGCGCTGCTTTGCGCAGTTCGCTTTCCCGGATGGCATTGCAGATACAAACGTACACTCGCGGACCTCCTGCGATTGATTCGCAGAAGCATGTTTAGTGAGAGTGGTTCGCAATATCAAGCCTTGTCCGGATCAACGACGCAGCGGAAAGACCCTGCCATAGGTCAGGCACCGCCAGAGCCATTCCAGCGGGCCATATCGAAAACGGCTCAGCCAGGGCTTCGACCAGAGCAACATCAACGCCATTGTTGCGATCGCGACAAGGTAGAGCTCGCTGCGCCCCAGTTTGCCGAACAGTCCGAATGCCCATCCGTGGAAAAGGAACAGCATCAGGATCGATGTTCCCAGATAATTGGTAAATGCGGCACGCCCTGCCGCCGCAATCCGATCGACCAATCCTCCGCTCGCGCTTTGGCCCCACAGTGCAAGCAGTGCCGCCAATCCGAAGACCATCAGCGCCCTCGGCACCATGGACCAACCGGTCATTGCGGCGAGTGTGCCGTAATACGTCAGCCCACCATTCTTGGCCCAAAGCGCAATCGGAACGGTCGCAGCTATGCCTACCAATAGCAGCGCCCAACCCCATTTGCGCTGGCGGCCCGGATCAATCCCTCCGTCGAACAGGCCATAACGGTAGGCCGCCATGCCAACCAGCATCAGCGGAAGGGTTTCGAACCAGAAAACAAAAATATAGAACGGCAGATCAGGGCCGTGCTCCGCAACGTTGTGCTCCACCCATCTGCCATACTCACCACTTGCAATCAGCTCGGTTTCAAACTCACCATTCGCAAGATCGGCTTGCTTTTCTGTTTCGAGTTCGATCGCCATTTCGGCGAAACCGGGCCGCTCCCCCATCTCGCCATCCGCGATCGCGGGAAGAAAACCGACAAACGCGGTGTAAAGCAACGCACCGCCGACATATCCCAGCAGGCCCAGAACCAGTTGCTTGCCACGTGTAAGGCCGACGAAAAGAAGGGCGGCCATCCCCGCGCAGGCGTACAGGAACAGGATGTCTCCGCGCCAGATCAGGAAATAGTGAACGAGGCCGAAAAGGCCGAGCCAGAACAAGCGCCGCACCTGTAACCAGCGACCTTGCCCACGCGCCCATGCTTTTTCGAGAAACAGGTACAATCCTGCCCCGAACAGAAGCGTGAACAGCCCCCGCATCTTGCCGTCGATGAGGATGAATTGTGCAACCCACATCCGGTCTTCCGCATCGCTGTGCGAAACGGTGAATGCGTCAGGATACATATAGGCAGTCATAGGCTGACCGAAGGCCACGATGTTTGCGACCAGAATGCCCATTACAGCGATGCCACGAATGAAATCGAGGCTTCCTATGCGTGTGGCACCTGTCGCGGCGATCGGCTGCGAGGGAGCGTTCGGGGGCCCATCGGGCGGGGTATTAACAGAAGCGTCCATGCCCCCGTGTGTTTCAGGCGAATAATACGGTCAAGTGCTGATCGACTCGATTATCTTATCGCGTCACAAGGCAGCTCTGCCCGCCTCGTTTGAGCGAAGCGCAAGCTGCATGCGCTGCCGCACGGGTCGGGTAGCCGGCAGCCAGGAGCTTCGTGAGACGGCCTTCTTTCTCTAGCAATCGTTCGCGGCCGGCAATTTCGCTACGACCAGACAAGCTGCTCCAAAGTCGTTCAGCGTTGCTAGGGACCCCGAAAGCGCCAAGCTGCACCTTCCAAGGCCCACTGGCTGTCGCATCCGGCATCGCCTGAACCGGCGCCTGGTTGAGCGGCCGCTCGGAAACGGCCACGGCTTCCCGGCTCAGGGCCTCGTCATTTCGCGCGATCACAGTAGGTGCGGAAGACGCGATGGTGTAGTCGGCCCCGGCTGTATCCTGCCGTGCGACCTGCGGTCCGGGTACTTTGTCTTGGCCGACGCGCTGCCTCGGCGCGGTGATTGGCGGGCCGTTAGGCGCGTCCCTGCCCAGCGCAAGATCGACTGCGGCAAGCTGACGCGCGCGCTCCGCTTCGGCATCGGCTTTCAACTGTGCGGCGAGAGATTGCGCGACTTGCCGCTGCTCCATCGGGATATACTCATCCATTTGCGTAAGGGCGCCCCTCGCCTGCGGAAGACCGGCGGAGTTTGCCAACGTCAGCAAGGCGTAAGCCCGCGGCCAGTCCTTTGCGACCATGTCCCCGTTGAAATGCGCTATGCCAAGTATGTACTGGGCACGCGGATCCCCGCGCATGGCAGCGGCATCGATGTAGGGCAGGGCCTCTTCGCGTGCACCGCGCTGGAACAACAACAAGCCGTAATTGTCGGCGGCTTTCACGTGGCCCTGCGCGGCGGCCCTTGCATACAGAGCTTCGGCCTGGGCCAGATCGGTTTCGACCCCCCGCCCGAGCCGGTAGGCCTGCGCCATGTTGAACTGTGCATCAGCGTCGCCTTTCGCTGCAGGGCCCGACCATTGACGCACCGCAGTGGCGAAATCCCCCGCCGTCCACGCATCAACTCCGGCTTTGACATCGGCGCTGGCAGGCGCTGCGACAGTCGCTGCCAGCGTCAGTACGCCGGCCATCCATGCTGTTCTTGCGCTTTGAAACATTGCGTATCTTTTCCCATGCGTCAGCGCGCCTTGCCGCGCCGGATCAGCGACACCCTATAGTAAATCGGCCGTTAGCAAAGTGTTGCGAGCGCAAATGCTGTCCGACGAGCGGCTTATCCAGCGACGAATTAACCTAAAATTAGGGCTGGTCTGCGATTGCCATGCCAAGACCGCTGCGAAGGTGCAGCACCGTCGAATTGAATACAGGCGCAAACCAGGGGGACCAAACCTTGCGTGTACTGGCATTGGCATCGCAGAAGGGTGGCTCGGGCAAGACCACACTTTCTGGACATCTGGCCGTTCAGGCCCAGCGTGCGGGCGCCGGCCCGGTCGTCCTGATCGACATCGACCCGCAAGGCTCGCTCGCCGACTGGTGGAACGAGCGTGAGGACGAGTATCCCGCATTCGCTCAGACCACTGTCGCCCGCCTCGCAAACGACCTCGCGATCTTGCGCCAACAGGGTTTCAAACTTGCCGTACTCGATACGCCGCCGGCAATCACGATGGCCATTCAATCGGTGATCTCTGTTGCGGAGCTTATCGTGGTTCCGACCCGCCCGAGCCCGCATGACCTTCGCGCGGTTGGTGCGACGGTCGACCTGTGCGAACGCGCGGGCAAGCCGCTGGTCTTCGTGGTCAATGCTGCGACGCCGAAGGCCAAGATTACATCGGAAGCTGCGGTCGCACTTTCGCAGCATGGCACCGTCGCCCCGATCACCCTGCATCATCGCACGGACTTTGCCGCTTCCATGATCGATGGGCGCACCGTGATGGAAGTCGATCCGGAAAGCCGTTCGGCTGCCGAGGTGACCGCGCTTTGGAAATACATTGCCGACCGTCTGGAAAAGAATTTCCGCCGAACGGTCTTCGCCGCACCGAATGCGCAGATCGCTTCGCCCGGTGCTCATCGTCCCGCCGGTGGCTTCGGCCGCCGCGTGGCACAGTAAGAACGCAAAGGCGGAGACTGCCTGATGTCTGACGCCAATTTCGCCTCTCTTTCTTCCACCCTGCTGGCACGCAAGGGCGGCGCGAAGCCTGCCATGCGCCCGCAATCGGGAATTACGGGTCCGGTCGACGGCAAGGAAGCCGCCGCCAACCTCGAGGACCTCGGCTGGAACGATATGGGGGATGACACCGCCGCCACGAGCGCGCCTGCACAGCAGACCGGCAAGGTCGTGGCGATAGCGGCACAAGCCGACCAACCCGTAGCTGCGAATGAAGCAGGCGCCCCCAACCAGGTACGCGCTTCGCTCGACAAGATACAAGCGCAGCTGGAACGGCCCGCAATAACCAAGAAGAAAGCGGTAGTGCGCAAGCCTGCGGCTTTGCAGGGCAAACGTGCGGCCTTCACCCTCCGCCTCGACCAGGAACGGCATTTGATGCTGCGCCTTGCCTGTACGGTTCGCGGTCGCAGTGCCCAGCAATTGGTGACCGATGCTCTGGATGCATTGCTCGCAGATATGCCGGAAATCGCAAGCCTCGCTGCACAGGTGCAGCATGGAAACAAGTAACTGAAACGACGTGGGATCGCCTTCAAGGGGGTAAGAATGAGCAACGAGACGAAAGCCAGAAACAAAAGGTTCGTCCAGCTCGCCGTCACCACGGCGCTGGCAACCACCGCACTTTCCGGTTGTACCGGTAAGGTCGCGCCCAGCCATGCCTATTCGGCGGAACATGCAGAAAAAGCCCTTACCCAGGGTAATGCGTCGAAAGCCGTCCAGCACGCTGAAGCTGCGGTGCTTGCCAATCCGCGCGATGCCTACACCCGCACTCTTCTCGCAAATGCCTATCTGACCGATGGCCGGTTCGCTTCTGCATCGACGACCTTCGCCGAAGCCGTCGAATTGGGCGATACCGCTCCGCGTACAGTTATCAGCTATGCCCTCGCGCAGATCGGTTCTGGAAACCAGGTTGGCGCGCTCGATACGTTGCAGCGTTTCGAAGTGGCGCTGGACCCTGCCGACTACGGACTGGCGATTGCTCTTGCTGGCCGACCCGATGCGGGTGTTCACGTGTTGAGCAACGCTCTGCGGGCTGGTCAGAACACCGCCAAGGTTCGCCAGAACCTTGCCTACGCTTATGCGATGCAGGGCAATTGGCGCGCAGCCCGCGTCATGGCCGCCGAAGATGTTCCCGCCGGCGAGATTGGCGAGCGGATGGCGCAGTGGGCACAGGTGGTTCATCCCGCGGCCTTTACCACTCGCGTAGCGGGCCTGTTGGGCGTGACGCCACAGGCGGACCCGGGTCAGCCGCAGGCACTTGCGCTTTCGAACCATCCCAGTGTCGATATGCTGGCGGCCTCGGAAGTAGAGGTCCCGGCACCTGCCGAAATGGCAGAGCAGAGCAATTTCGCTTTCGCTTCCGAGCTTCCCGCCATCGACCCGAACGACGCAATCGACGATACAGCGGATGCTGC
>CATMNW010000098.1 GCA_950071875.1 uncultured Erythrobacteraceae bacterium
CCTTCACCGACGACGCCGACCGGCAGGGCGCGGCGCGCCGAAAGCGTGCCGGTCGCGGTGATTTCGCCATCGACCGTGGTCGTGCCGGGGGTCACGACGGTGACCGTCGGAGCCTGCGAATTCTCGCCACCGGCAGGAGTGGTCGTGCCGCCTCCGCGCATGACGAAATATGCGGCGATCGCCAAGGCGAGCACGATGAGCCCGCCGATTATGAACAGGCGACGCTTGCTGCGACGGTCCGAAGCCTCGAATTCTTCGGGTTCGCCATCGACGCCGACGGTAATCGGTTCACCCTTCTCGGCTATCACTCCGGATTCGTAATTCATTTCGTGTCTTGCCCCAGAAGCGCTGTGGATGTGCAGTGTATTACCTTACTACATCACTTAGCGCAAGAAATTCGCATTCGTGCGATAGACCCGCGGTTGCCACAGGGCAATCGAGGGTTCGACCGGGGACCTGTATGACTGGACGAATGTCGCCTGCGGGCCACAAGCATCAAGCCGTAACAGGCGTGCAGATATGAAAAAGGGCGGGACATCGTGATGATGCCCCGCCCTTCGAAATTCGGTGAATGCGTTTTTAGCGAACGCGGCCGCGCTGGACCATGTTGGCGATACCCAGCAGCACGATCGCGCCGAGCAGGCTCATCAGCAGTCCGGGAATGCTGAATTCGGTCAGCGTTGCACCAACGCCGATCAGCGATCCGATGAAGCGTCCGATGAACGAGCCGACCACGCCGACCACGATATTCCAGAAGATACCCATCGAAGCGTCACGGTTCATGACCAGGCTGGCAAGCCAGCCGATGATGCCGCCTACGATAATTGCGATAATCCAACCCATTTCAAATCCTCCTGCATATCCCGTCGACCGTATGCCCCAGTAACGGACGGGTGCGACGAACGGTTCCCCCTGCGAGATGCACGGGCTGCAGATTGAGCGTGTGGAATGTGGATTGGTTCCCGCGCCGCGGGCGGGCGATCAGTATTTGAGCTGGCGTTCGTACAGGTCGCGATAGTGCTGGATACGCGTGACGCGCAGGCCCTGCATGCCCGAACGGTCGACCGCACGCTGCCACGATGCGAATTCTTCAAGGCTGAGCGAATAGCGTTCCAGAACCTCGTCGATGGTCAGCAGACCGCCGTTGACCGCAGCCACGACCTCGGCCTTGCGACGCACCACCCAGCGCTTCGTGCTGGGCTTCGGCAAGTCGTCCAGCGTAAGCGGCTCCCCGAGGGGGCCGATCACCTGTGCAGGGCGGATGTCCTGGTTTTCGATCATTGTTTCTCTCTATCGCCTTGCACCGCGTCACTCGCGGCTTTCCCAAGGCTTAGGCCCTGTCTTTTGCCATCGCTTAAAGCATCATGGTTAACAGCCGGTTTACTTTCTTCCTCGGTCTCGCGCCGCGCCTCGCGGAAGGCGTTGAAGCCCCCGTCGACCTTCGCCAGTTCATCGCGCAATTCGCGAGTCGCGGCGAGTTTTGCGACCAGGTCTGACCAGCGAAACTGGCGCAAAACCGAGCTTTCCTGTGCTTCCCGGTTTGGTGCCTTCTTGATGTGCCCCTCGAACATGAGGACTGTGGATAAGGCCCTATGGTAAACGATGTGTGAAGCACGGCATGCGGCATCATCGCGAGCCTACTGGTGACAAGCCCCCGTTGCGTGTATGGCACCCCGCATGCCCGCAACGCAGTCCCTTTCGCCGGTCCAGGCCGCCGCTCTGTTCGACCTGCCCAGACCCGCCGCAGAATGTCGCATCGTCGTCGCCATGTCGGGCGGCGTGGACAGTTCCGTCGTGGCCGCCCTTGCCGCGCGCACGGGTGCCGAAGTCATCGGCATCACATTGCAATTGTACGATTACGGTGCAGCGACGGGCCGCAAGGGCGCCTGCTGTGCAGGCGACGATATCCGCGATGCGCGCGATGTGGCCGAACGCCTGGGCATTGCCCACTACGTACATGACCACGAAACCGCTTTCCGCGAAGAAGTGGTCGAAACCTTCGCCGACGACTACCTTGCCGGGCGGACACCGGTACCCTGCATCCGGTGCAACATGGGCCCCAAATTTACCGACCTGCTGACAATGGCGCGCGAACTGGGTGCGGACTGCCTTGCAACCGGACATTACGTGCAGCGTGTCATGGGGACAGCGGGCGCAGAATTGCATCGCGCGGTCGATCCTGCCCGCGACCAGTCCTATTTCCTGTACGCCACGACCGAAGACCAGCTCGACTTCCTGAGGTTCCCGCTGGGCGGCCTCGAGAAAAGCGCGGTCCGGGAGCTTGCCGAAGATGCAGGGCTGCGAAATGCCGCCAAGCCCGACAGCCAGGACATCTGCTTCGTCCCCGATGGCGATTACGCAAAGATCGTCCGGAAGATGCGCCCCGAGGGCGGCCTGCCGGGCGCAATCGTCCACGCTGCCACCGGGGAAACGCTGGGCCAGCACAAGGGCGTGATCCACTATACGGTCGGCCAGCGCCGCGGGCTCGAGATCGGTGGACAGCCGGAGCCGCTCTATGTCGTGGGTATCGATGCTGCCGAAGCAAAGGTGCTGGTAGGGCCCAAGCGCATGCTCGCCGTCGCCTCGGCATCGATCGTGGAAACCAATCGGATCGGGCCCATCTCCGATGTTCCGCTGACCGCGAAGGTCCGCAGCCTGGCGCGTCCCGTGGCTGTTACGCTGGATGGCCCGCTGGGTGACGATGCCACATCGACCATCCGCTTCGAAACGCCCGAATTCGGTGTCGCCCCGGGGCAGGCTGCGGTCATCTATGCCGGGGAACGCGTTGTCGGCGGGGGCTGGATCGCCGGGACCGAACGCGTGGGGCTGGACGCCATCTGAAGCCGGCGCCCGGTGCGACGGTTTGCTTCAGTCGCGCCACTCGTCGAGCATGCAGCCGTAGCCTTCGCGGTACCTGGCCGTGTCGGATGCGACGAACGGGATGGAGGCCGTAACGCTTCGCATCTCGGCGTCTTCGCTCAGCGAGATCAGTTCCATCCCCTCCAGCTTGTCCTTGGCACAATCGTCGAGATCGCGCCCGGCGACGAATCGGCATGAGCATGCAACGCGCGCAGCGTAGGCCGAACCGACGCCGCCGGTCTTCCGCAGCCCTTCGCCCCAGGCCAGCCAGGCGGCACCCAGAAGCGCAACGACAAGGACGATCGCCCATAACCAGAGACGCTTCTTGCGGGAGTGGGATTTGGCCGTTGCCAAGCGCATTTCCTTCGTGTCAGTGACGCCGCATGACCAAGCGGCCCGCCCCCCTTATCGCGCTTCTCCTTGCTGCCACAAGCCTTGCATCCTGCGGATCGTCGGACCCGGCGCAGGAGCCACCGCTGAGCGAAGAAGCACTGGCGGCCGTAACTGCAGATCCCGGTGCGCCGACCAAGGCGCTGGCCCGCGCCGCTGACGAGGTATTCACGCTCGACGGCCTTGGCGAAACGCGTGCTCTTGTCGTCTATCGTGGCGGCAAGCTGGCTTACGAACGCTATGCCGATGGATACGATGCCAACACCCGGTTCATCAGCTGGTCGATGGCCAAGACGGTCACGGCCGTCATGATCGGTATGCTGGTCGCCGACGGACAATTGCGGCTCGATGCGCCTGCTCCGGTGGACCGGTGGCAGCGCACGGGCGATCCGCGTGCCGAAATCACCCTGCGGCAGTTGCTTCAGATGCGCAGCGGGCTTGAACATACGGAAGCGGGCGATCCGCCGTGGGAAAGCGGCGAAGTGCGCATGCTGTTCCTCGACGGGCGCGACGACATGGCCGATTATGCCACCGCCCAGCCGCTTGAAGCCGAACCGGGTGAACGATTCGAATATTCCTCGAACACCACGGTCATCCTCGCCGATATTGCCGCGCGCGCCCTGACCGACAGCGATGATCCCGATGTCCGCCGCAAGGCGGTGGCCGACTATCTCGAAGCGCGCCTGTTCGCCCCGCTTGGCATGACCAGCGCCGTGCCGGAATTCGACCGGTCGGGCACCCTGATCGGGGGCAGCCTGATCCACGCGACGGCGCGCGACTGGGCCCGGCTCGGCGAACTGCTGCGCAACAAGGGTTCGCTGAAGGGCGAACAACTGATCCCGCGTGCATGGGTGGAAGAGATGGTCGAGCCCAGTCCGGCAAGCCCCCATTACGGATTGCAGACCTGGCTCAACCGCCCGCTACCCGATGGCGAGGAGCATCCGCTTTTCCCCGACCGCGCACCCCACAGTGCCTTTTCACTGATCGGACACATGGGCCAGTACGTCTTCGTTTCGCCTGCCCAGGGGCTGACGGTGGTGCGCCTGGGCCATTCGAACCGCGAAGAGCGGATCGCGATGCTCCAGCAACTGGCCGATGTGATCGAACTGTATCCCGAAATTTAGGGGAGCACGAACGTCCCTTCGACCACGGTGACGCAAGGGCCGGTGAGGATAGCCTTTTCCCCTTCGCGCCGGCAGGTCGCAAAACCGCCGCGCTGCGAAGCCTGGAAAGCCGTGAAGCTGTCGCGCCCCAGCCGCATGGTCCAGAAATAGGTCAGTGCGGCATGGGCCGAACCGGTGAAGCTGTCCTCGTCGACACCGCCACCGGGGACGAAGACCCGGCTGACGACATCGGTGTCGGATCCCCTTGCGGTGCAGATGAACTGGTCGTTCCCCAACGCCCTCAATCCCCGCAGGTCCGGATCGAGCGCACGCACTTCACCCTCGCGTTCGAACAGGTAGATGCCGTAACCGTCCGGGCTGAGCCAGACTTCCTGCGGGCGGCTGCCCAACAAAGCTGAAGCCTGTGCCCATTCGCCCGCTTCAGTGCGGATCAGCGGCAAGGCAAGCTCGTAGCCATCGTCTGCGCGTGCGACTTCCAGGATGCCGGCCTCGCGGGTACGGAATGTCACCCGATCGCCGCCGTCCCGGGTCAGCAGGACATGCCCGCTTGCCAGGGTGGCATGGCCGCAGAGGCGCACCTCCTCGGTCGGCGTGAACCAGCGCAGTTCCCAGTCTGCTTCGCCGCTATCGTCGCGCACAACGAAAGCGGTTTCGGCGAAATTGTTCTCTTCCGCGATGGCGAGCAGCACCTCGTCTTCCAGCCAACTGTCCAGGGGCATGACCGCGGCCTGGTTGCCGTTGAACGGACGATCGGCAAAGGCATCGATATGCCAGTATGGCAGCTTCATGATTTTCCTTCCTTCTCCAGCTTGGAGAATTCGTCGTCCTCCACCAGCGCATTGCCGGGTTCATCGACATGGCCTTCCGGATCGATATGGATCAGCAGCTCCATCCCCGGAAACTGCCTGCACAGATCGGTCTCCACGCGCTCTATGATGTCATGCGCCTGTTCGACCGTCATTGCGGGCGGAAGGTCGACATGGAACTGCACGAAGTCGCGGTTGCCGCTGGTGCGCGTTCGCAGGTCGTGCAGGTTCGACAGCTCGGGGTGCCTGGCCGCAGCCGCGACGAAGGCCAGCCGCTTGTCCTCGGGCCATTCGCGGTCCATCAAATCGTCGACTGCATCGCTCGCGCCGCGCCATGCTCCAAAGGCAAGCCAAGCTGCGATGGCCAGGCCGAACAGGGGATCGGCAATACCGAAACCGGCATACTGGTCGAGCGCGAGGGCGGCGATGACCGCAAGGTTGAGCAGCAGGTCCGACTTGTAGTGCAGATGATCCGTCTGGATCGCGAGACTGCGGGTCCGGTTCATGACGTACCGCTGCCATCCAAGCAGCGCGAAGGTCAGAACGATTGCCACTGCCGATACGGCGATCCCGTCACCGGCTGCGGCGGTCTGGCTGTCACCTGCCAGCTGCATGATTGCGCGCGCCGCGATGCCGAATGCGGACAAGGCGATCAGCATAACCTGGAAAATGGCCGCCAGCGCTTCCGCCTTGCCGTGACCGAAGCGGTGATCCTCGTCCGCCGGTTGCGAAGCGATCCACACGCCCGCCAATGTCGCAAGACTGGCGATGAGATCGAGCGCCGAATCGGCGAGGCTGCCGAGCATGGCGGTCGAACCGGTGCGCCAGCTCGCCCAGGTCTTGAGCGCGACCAGCACCACCGCCACCGCAATCGAGGCGAATGCTGCCGAACGGGCAAGGAATGCGCGATTGTCGGTCATGGATAAAGCAGCGTGTTGTCCCATGGGTCGCTTTCGCTTTCCCTAGTGAACAGGCGGCGGTCGTGAAGGCGATACCGGCGATCGGTCCAGAACTCGATCCGCCGCGGATTCAGGCGAAAACCGGTCCAGTGCGGCGGCCGCGGAATGTCGCCTTCGGGATAGCGATCCTCTAGCGCCGCGACCCGGTCGAGATAGACTTGCCGGTCCGGCAGCGGTCGCGACTGGTCGCTTGCTGCCGACCCGATTTGCGAATCACGCGGTCGCGAATGGAAATAGGCGTCGGCCTCGGATTCGCTTACTTCCTCAAGAGGGCCTTCGATGCGTATCTGGCGGCGCAGGCTCTTCCAGTGGAACAGGAGCGAAGCACGCATGTTTGCGCGAATCTGTTCGCCCTTGCGGCTTTCGGCATTGGTGTAGAACACGAAACCGTCGCTTCCGCGGCTTTTCAGGAGCACCATCCGCACCGAAGGAAAGCCGTCCGGTGAAGCCGTGGCCAGCGCCATCGCGTTGGGATCGTTCGGCTCGCTCGCCTTGGCTTCGGCAAACCACACTTCGAACAGGGCGAAGGGATCGGTTACCGGGATCGCGCTTTCGTCTTTTTCCATCGGCCTTCCTACAAAACGAGAGACATGGACCGCATGGACCACGGTTCAGGAGCAAAAAGCGATCTTGCCCGTTTTTGGCCGGAATCCGGTGAAAAAAGGAATGAAGCGCCGTCCATGCCCTGCCCCCTATCGCCATTGGCGTCCGTAGGAAACCGTGAGCGCATGCGCGCGCGCTTGCACCTGCGCGGCGTAGCAACTAGCTAACACACCATGGCAGACCCCTACTCCACCCTTGGCGTATCCCGCAGCGCGTCCGAAAAGGATATCAAGAGCGCTTACCGCACGCTCGCCAAGGAACTGCATCCCGACCGCAACAAGGATAATCCCAACGCGGCCGAGCGGTTCAGCCAGGTCACCAATGCGTACGATCTGCTGTCCGACAAGGACAAGCGTGCCCAGTTCGATCGCGGTGAAATCGATGGCGACGGAAATCCGGCCAACCCCTTCGCGGGAATGGGCGGCAACGGCGGCGGGTTTCGCCCGAATGGCGGACAGCGCGGCTTCCGCTCCGAAGACTTCCAGGGTTTCGGCACCGAGGAAGTGGACCTCGGCGACATCTTCGAAGGGCTGTTCGGCGGGCGCGGTCCGCGCGGCGCAGGAAGCGCTTTCGGAGGCGGACAGCGTCATCGACAGCCCCCGTCCAAGGGCGCGGATATCGGTTACAAGCTGCGTGTTCCCTTTGCCGATGCGGCGACGCTGAAAGCGCAGAGGATCACGCTGGCCGACGGCAAGACCATCGATCTCAAGCTCCCCAACGGCGTTGAAGACGGCACGCAGATGCGTCTCAAGGGCAAGGGCGAACAGGGTCCCGGCGGCGCTGGTGACGGGCTGGTCACTATCGCGATCGACAAGCACAAGCTTTTCCGGCGCGAGGGCGACGACGTTCGCTTCGACCTGCCCATCACGCTGGACGAAGCGGTCAATGGCGGAAAGGTGCGTGTACCAACCGTCGATGGTCCGGTGATGATGACGATCAAGGCCGGTACCGACGGCGGCACTGTCCTGCGCCTCAAAGGCAAGGGGTTCAGCAAGAAGGACGGTTCCCGCGGCGATCAGCTCGTAACGCTTGAAATTCAGCTCCCCGACGATCTGGCAGAGCTTGCCAAACGTCTCGATGGCTGGAAGGACGAAAGCGATCCGCGCAGCAAACTCGGGGTTTAGCGCTTGCCGCCACAGCCACTTCCGGACAGTCAGGAGCGCGAAGTCCTTTCGCTCTCGCCCGAGCAGCGCCGGAAGAACGCCAGGAATTTTCGTGGCC
>CATMNW010000099.1 GCA_950071875.1 uncultured Erythrobacteraceae bacterium
TCGACGAGATCGCTTTCGAGGCCCATCATCAGAACCTGGCACTCGGGATCGCCAAAGCGGGCATTGTACTCGATCAGCTGCGGACCATCCTTGGTCAGCATGAGACCGGCATAGAGAACACCCGAGTATGGCGTACCTTCGGCGGTCATCGTTCGCACGGTCGGCTCCACGATCTCCTTCATGACCTGTGCCTGCAATTCGTCAGTCAGTACCGGTGCGGGAGAATATGCACCCATTCCGCCTGTGTTTGGTCCGCGATCCCCTTCGCCCACGCGCTTGTGGTCCTGGGCAGTGCCGATGGGCACGATCGTCGTGCCGTCCGTAATTGCAAAGAAGCTCGCTTCTTCGCCCATCAGGAATTGCTCGATGACGACCTCGCTGCCCGCGCTCCCGAACTTGCCGTCGAACATCTCGTTGAGCGCTTCCTGCGCTTCTTCATAGGTTTCGGCGATGACTACGCCCTTGCCTGCGGCCAACCCATCGGCCTTAAGCACGAACGGCGGCTTGAAGCGCTTCAGGGCGCCCCATGCGGCCTCCAGAGACGTGCAGCGTTCGTAACGCGCTGTCGGGATGTTGGCGCGCTCGCAAAGTTCCTTTGTGAAACCCTTGCTGCCTTCGAGCTGGGCGGCCTGTTTCGAAGGGCCGAATGTGTCGATACCGGAAGCGCGCAAGCTATCTGCCAGCCCGTCCACCAGCGGCGCTTCGGGGCCGATGACCACCAGGCCGATATCGTTATTCCGCGCGAACGCGATGACGGCGTCGTGGTCTGCGGCATCAAGTGCCACGCATTCGGCATCCTGTGCTATGCCCGGGTTGCCCGGCGCCGCCCACAGCTTGTCGCACAGCGGCGATTGCGCCAGTTTCCAGCCCAGAGCATGTTCGCGCCCACCCGAACCGAGCAACAGGATATTCATGGCTTCCGATTTCCCACCAGACAGAGACTATGCAGGCTTGGTAGCGAAGGGGCGTGCAGGCGACAACGCCGAGCCGCTGACGGTGAGCGAAATTTCACATGCTTTGAAACGCTCGGTAGAGGATCGTTTCGGGTTCGTACGCCTTCGCGGAGAATTGTCGGGCGTGAAGCGCGCGGCATCGGGCCATATGTATTGCGCTCTGAAGGACGAAAAGGCCGTCCTCGACGGCGTGATGTGGCGTGGTTCGGCAGACCGGCTCTCGTTTCGGCCCGAAGATGGGCTGGAGGTGGTCGCCAGCGGAAAACTTACGACCTATCCCGGGCGCTCCAAATACCAGATCGTAATCGAGCGGATGGAGCTCGCGGGTGAAGGCGCGCTGCTGGCTTTGCTCGAAAAGACGCGCGCACGCCTGGAGGCGGAAGGTCTCTTCGCGCGCGAACGCAAGCGGCCGCTCCCGTTTCTGCCGCGCACAATTGGCGTTGTGACATCGCCAACGGGCGCGGTCATCCGTGACATCCTGCACAGACTTGCGGACCGGTTTCCGACCCGCGTGGTCGTATGGCCGGTGCTGGTGCAAGGACAGGGTGCAGCGGAACAGGTCGCTGGCGCAGTGCGCGGCTTCTCGGCTCTGCCGGAAGGTCACGAGGACCGGCCGGACCTAGTCATCGTCGCGCGCGGTGGCGGCTCGATCGAGGACTTGTGGAGCTTCAACGAGGAAGCTGTCGTCCGCGCCATCGCCGAATGTTCGATCCCCACCATCAGCGCCGTCGGGCACGAGACGGACACGACCTTGGCCGATTACGCCGCAGACCGCCGCGCGCCTACGCCCACGGCCGCCGCAGAGATCGCTGTGCCGGTGCGTGCCGAGCTCGCAGCAACTCTGGCCGATTTCGAAGCGCGCAAGAAGCGCGCGATCCTGCGACCCGTCCAACTGGGCCGCGAGCGATTGCAGGCGCGCGTCGAGCGCCTTCCAAAGAGGGAGGCGCTTCTCGAGCCGCAGGTCCAGAAGCTGGACGACCTGGCCGAACGCTTGCGACGCGGCCTCGGCGATCGTGCGGCGCACGGTCGGGAAAGGCTGGGCGCCTTGCGCTTGTCCCCTGCCCTGCTCTCGGCTGGCCTGAGAGAAGCGCGCGGTAAGGTCGATGCTATCAGGCTGGCTCCGTCTCTGATCACCAGGGGATTGGCCGACCGCCGCGAGCGACTGGCATCATTGCAGCGGGTGATGAATTCACTCGATCCCGACGCGGTTCTCCAGCGGGGATATGCACGAATTGTCGACAGGGATGGCCATACGATCACCGACCGGCACGCAGCCGCAACCAAGCCAGCACTTACCCTCAAGTTTCGTGATGGCGATCTCGACGTGACGACTGGGGGGGCGCAGGCCATCCACCCAGCTCCTCCACCGCGTCGCAGGACGCGTCCGAAAGGAACCGAGCCTGCACAGGATGATTTGTTCGGATGAGGCACAACTGCTAGGGATGCGGCCATGTTGATGAACAAGAATTCCGGTCCCGCCAATGGCGAGGCCAAGCTGCAATACGGCCCGTCGGGCTTCCGCGTTTTGCGTGCCGGTCAGCATGTCTTTTGCGCGATGAGCGGGGTGCCGATCCCGCTCGATGAGCTACGCTACTGGTCGGTGGAGCATCAGGAGCCTTACGCCAGCGCGCAACTTGCGACGGAACGCCTCGCTCCGTGATAACGGCAAGAATTGCGCCGCTCTTTTGCTTTTTCGCCGCTGCGTGCATGGGGCCGCCTGTCGATGAACCGCCTGTGCGCGCTTCGGTAAATGGCCCATCCCAACCGGCGACCTCTGCCACCTCCACATCCGAAGTGATGTCTCCCGAACCTGCGCCACCTCCCGGGCCTGCCACGTTGGAGGGCGAGTTCGAGCAAGGCGGCTACATCCGTGGACAAGCAGCCCCTAGCGTTGTTTCAGCAACGACAGACGGAACGCCTGTGGAGCTGGATGTCCGGGACAGGACCTTCTTCATCGGGCTGGACCGGGATGCCGGGACATCCGCAGAGCTCGTTTTCACCGCAGGTGACGGGCAAACGCTGACCCAGCAGATCAGGATCCAGCCGCGCGACTGGCAGATAGAACGTGTCAATGTTCCCCTTCGCCCACGTGCGAACGCCGAAGATTGGTGGAAGATGCGCGAGCCCGAATGGCTGGCCATCCGTGACGCACGAGCAAAGGACACGGATGCGCAAGGCTGGAAGCAGGACTTCATCTGGCCCGTCACGGGCCGCATCTCTGGCCGCTTCGGCAGACAGCGCATCTACCAGGGTGAACCCGGCAGCTATCATTCGGGTATCGATATAGCGCCCGGCAATGGCGTGCCTTTTGTTGCCCCGGCCGATGGGGTCGTCGTGCTTGCCCGCACCGGGTTCAGCCTCGAGGGCGGGATCATCATTGTGGACCACGGTGCGGGGCTGAACAGTGCCTTCATACACCTCTCGAGCCTCGCTGTGGCGGAAGGCGATAGCGTCAGGCAGGGAGATACGCTGGGGAATATCGGTGCATCCGGACGCGCAACCGGCCCGCACCTTCACTGGAGCCTGATGTGGCGCGAATCGCGGCTCGACCCGTTATTGCTGACAGGGCCGATGCCCTGACCAGATGACCGCGGGCCAAGCCAGCCCGAAAGAGCACCCCTTCAATGCGTCCCAAGCGTCTCCTCCTCGCCATATTTCTTGCTGCCGCCATTGCTCCTGCAACATGGCTGCGTTCGCCAGAGCCTGCGCGCAGCCACAACCTGCTGGTGCCCCTTCAAAAGTTGGCTACGCCGGTTTCGACAGTTGGCCAGTTCCAATTGGTAGCCGCCTGGCAGCTCGACAGCGAACACGAGCACTTCGGGGGATTTTCCGCCTTGATAGCGATGCCCGACGGGCGCTTCGTGGCCGGAACCGATGGCGGCCGCAAACTGGTGTTCGAACGGCCCGACAAGGGAAAGAGCATGGGTGTGCTCAGCCGCCTCGGGTCGATCAAGTCGCAGAACAAGTTCTCGCTCGATCTCGAATCGCTAACCATCGATCCGGCAACGGGAACGGTGTGGGGCGGTTATGAGATGACGAATACGCTGGTGCGGTTCTCTGCCGATCTCCTGCCGGACGAGGAGGTGCGGCCCGAGGAGATGAGCGAGTGGGGCAGCAATTCGGGACCGGAGGCTTTTACCCGCCTCGCCGACGGTCGTTTCCTCGCGATCGAGGAGCGGGCGGACGCGCTGGGCGGCGGACTGCACCGCGCCATCCTGTTCGACGGCGATCCCGTTGAAGGTAGCGATGCCCGTGCCCTGGTGTTCGAGGGCCTGTCGAAGTATCGCCCCGTCGATATGGCACCGATTGGAGGGGGCCGCGCGCTGGTCCTGCTGCGCGACTTTTCTCTCGGTCTGCCACCCCGTTTCGAGACGGCATTGGCGCTTATCGATGTCGACGAAGTGACCAACGAGAATCGTCTTCCGGCGCAAGTCATCGCCGAATTCGGTGACCGCATTCCGCAGGATAACTACGAAGGAATGGCCATCACCCGGGACGCCGATGGCCAGCACATCTGGCTGATTTCCGATGACAATTTCATGCAGTTCCAGCGCACGTTGCTGCTCAAACTACGCTGGCTGCCACGCGAAAAGGCGCGCGGGCAAACCCCGCACGCCCACTAGAGATTCGATTGCCGTTGCGCAAAAAGCGCCGCGCGTAGCTTACGAAGCTGCGGCAGCCTTCTTAAGTTCGCGCTTCACCTTGAGCGCGTTGGCCGACAGCTTGCTGTCACTGGTCTTCAGCAGCCAGTTATCGAGCCCGCCGTTGTGTTCGACCGAACGCAGACCCTGGGTCGAAACGCGGAACTTGAAGCTGCGGTCCAGCTTTTCGCTCATCAGCGTGACGTTCTGCAGGTTCGGCAGGAAGACGCGCTTGGTCTTGTTGTTGGCGTGGCTCACATTGTTGCCGACCTGGCGGCCTTTGCCGGTGAGTTCGCAAATACGCGACATGATAAGTCTCTTCGTTCGAATGGGCGGGCGCGTTCCCCTGTCCGCAAAAGCGGGCGCGGGGTTCATTATTCCCGGAAAGCGGCGCGCATAGCGGCGAGGGTGCGAATCGTCAAGCACGTTGCGCCCCCGACGGGTGCGGGCTAGCGAGGCGGCGATATGGCCTCCTGGACCCTCCCGCAGCCCATGCAGCGCGCGCTCGAACTGGCCGAGAAGTCGGCGGCAGCGGGCGAAGTGCCCGTGGGCGCGGTGGTAACGCGCGGCGGCGAGGTGATTGCCGAGGCGCACAACGCCCCGCGCAAAACGCATGATCCCACCGCCCACGCCGAAATCCTCGCGATTCGCCGCGCGGCCGAGGCGCTGGGCGACGAACGCCTGACGGGTTGCGAATTATGGGTCACGCTGGAGCCGTGCGCCATGTGCGCTGGAGCCATTGTGCATGCGCGGATCGCGAAGCTCTATTATGCGGCGAGCGACCCCAAGGGTGGAGCGGTAGAACATGGCGCGCGGGTATTCGAACAACCGCAATGCCTTCACCGGCCCGAGGTTTATTCGGGGATGGGCGAGGCGCGCGCGGCAGATGTTTTGCGCGAATTCTTCCAAGAGCGGCGCTAAAGACCCCGCCAGATCTTTGCCGCAGCCTCGTCTCGTGCCCCGAAACGGGCCTTGTCACATGCCAGCGGCATAAAGCGTTTATCGTAGCATAGGCGCAGTTCTTCCAACCAACCGCGCGAGTTCAGCTTCACTCCGACCGCCTCGGCGAACCAGCCCCGGTTCGCGTCGACGAAGCGGGTGCGGATTGTGCCTGCGGTGAGGTTATCCTCCCGGCTCACGCGGTCGTAGTCGGGGATGCGCAGGCCCTGCCACAGGATGCGCGTGACCTTGAAATAGGTGGCCGGGCGCCTGGTCATGCAGGCACCGTGTTTCGCCCATTGGCGCGCGATAAGGCTGGCCGAGGGTGAGATGCACATGTTGGGGGCAATCTCGCGCGATAGCGGGCTGCGCTGCGCAGGACACCATTGCGGCCAGCTGCGTCCACTCGCAGGCCAGAGCCCGTGCACCACCAGGCCGAACATGCCCGCTTGACCGCTACACTGGCGCGCATGCCGGCGCTCGCCCTGGCGGTGATTACAGAATTCGGGACTCCAGCTGAGCGCCAACGTGTATCCGGTAACCGGCATTACCCGGGTTGGTCCGTCGGCGCGGACTGACGGGACCTTCACGTTACGCGGCGCGGCGCATTGATAGTGCTGTGCAGCAAGTGGCGATGCCAGCGCCAGCAGGCTCCCGGCAAGCAGGGCGGCGATGCCTCTATAAAACGACACTGTCACCCGGCGGTTGCCTAAACCATTGGCGCGCATCCTTGCGGAATAGCAGCGCAGCCGATGCGCCTGCCACCAGGCTGGCCGCACAATCGACGAATCCTGCCAGATGCGGTCCCGATGCAGCCAGAGACTGGCAACTCTGGAACAGCGAATAAACCGCGACCAGCGCCAGCGGGTAGCGCATGAAGCCCATTCTCATCTGCGATATTGTCGCCCAGATGATGGAGGCCAGCAGCAGGAAAATGAACAAGGAAGCGATCACCATCCAGATCGCCATCCCCCGCGCGCCATCGCCTTCGCCGCCGAAACCCAGCAGTGCGCGAGCCTCGAGACTGCTGAAACTCAGCCCTGCGCTGATCAGCACCAGCACGGTTGCTAAAGGAAACAGCACATCGAACCACCTGAGCGATGTTGGCTTCACGCGGCAAACTCCCCCACTTGAGCGTGACGTCGAGAGTGGCGCAATCCTGTGTCAGCGTAAAGACGCAAGCGCTGCCAGTTGTACACTTATCGGCAGCTGTGCGGCAGGGCGCCCGGGGGCGAACTCCTGCTATCGCGATTTACAATGGTGTGAAATCGAGACCGATATCTGCCGCAGGAGCGCTTTGCGTCAGGCGTCCCACCGAAACGAAATCGACGCCTGTCGCGGCCTTGGCGCGGATGGTGTCGAGACTTATGCCTCCACTGGCCTCGGTGGGGACACGCCCTGCCACCAGCGAGACGGCTTCACGCAGGGTCGGCGGATCCATGTTGTCCAGCAGCAACCTTGTGGCACCAGCCTCAAGGGCCGGTTCTATCTGGTCGATGCGATCGACCTCGCAGATTATGTCCTTCACGCCAGCGTCGACCGCACGTCGTACGGCTTCGCCCACGCTACCAGCCACCAGAACGTGATTGTCCTTGATCATCGCCGCATCCCACAAGCCCATGCGATGATTGGCGCCGCCCCCCATGCGCACTGCATATTTTTCGAGATGGCGCAGGCCCGGGATGGTCTTTCGTGTATCGAGCAGCGTGCAATCGGGGTTGTCCATCGCGGCGACATAGCCGGCAACCATGGTCGCGATGCCCGAAAGGTGCTGGACCGTGTTCAACGCGGCACGCTCAGCGGTCAGCAGCGCACGCGCATTCCCTTCCAGCCGCATGAGATCGGTGCCTGCAGGCACGCTCGCGCCTTCCTGCACAAGAATATCGACCTTCATCGCAGGGTCGAGTGCGCGAAAAAAGGCTTGGGCAACCGGCAGGCCGGCAACGTGGATCGCATCCCGCGTATCCATTGCGCCTGCAAAGCGCGCATCGGCTGGGATGACGCTTTCGCTGGTTACGTCCCGACCGCCACCCGGCAGGCCTTCACCGAGATCTTCGGAAAGCATTGCCTGAACGAACTGGTCGAGATCGAACCCTTCGAGTTGGAAAGCCATCAGTGGACGAAGCGGGCCACGACATCGCGATAGCTGCGGCTCACCTTCACCTCCGCACCCGAATCGAGAACGAGGAAACACTCGCCATTTGTATGCGGCTTTACCTGGCGGACCTGGTCGAGGTTTACGATGGTCGAGCGGTGAACGCGTTGGAACTTGCGCGGATCGAGCCGGCGTTCGAGATCCTTCATCGTCTCTCTCAGGATCAGCGAATTGTCTCCCGTATAGATACACATGTAATCGCCGGCAGCCTCGATGTGCTCGATCGTGTCGGTCTCCACACGGAATATCT
>CATMNW010000100.1 GCA_950071875.1 uncultured Erythrobacteraceae bacterium
AATCGGCGCCCAGCCGATAGTTATGGCCAGTGCGTGGCTTATCTCGACGACTACATGCAAAGGGCGACGGCGAGTGCCGGGTCTGTACAGTATGCGCAGGGCGGCCAGTACATGCTCGTACCCGTAACTGTCGCCGTGCCGCAGAAGGCCGTCTATCGCGATGGTACGCCCGTTCGCTAATTGCTGAGGGCGATTGTCCGCGAAGTGCAGCGCAAGGCGACTTCCGGCATATCGAAGCTCTCGAGGTCGATTTCGGGCAGTGTGCTGCGACATTCGGAGCCCAGGTCCGGCGCTGGTACGATATATTCGTCCTGGGAGAGCCCGTTGAAATCGACGAGGCCATCGAAGGCGACCATGTATTCGCGCCCCGAAGGCATCGCCACGATAGTGGATCCGACCGGCAAAGGCTCGCCCTGTCCATCCGTGACCCGCAGAAGGACCGAGCGGTAAGCCTCGATATCCATGTCGACCAGCACCACTCCGCCGCGTGCCGCCTGCATCCGGCGGAAGGTCGAGCGGGCGACAGACTCAGCAGGAAGCTTGTCGGGAGCGACATCGAATTTCATCGGTACCAGCGGGGTGACACGAGCGACGAGCAGGCGGCCGCCTTTGTCGGACTTTCCAACTTCTCGGTGTTCGTGGGTCACCATTACCCCGCCGACATTGCCCGTGCGGACCAGAGCATAGGCCTCGGACGAACGATCGCGTGCGAAGATCCGCTTGTCTGCAATGACCAAGGATCCATCGACACGAGCCCGCCCCGCTGCATTGCCGTTCGAGTATTCGGCATCGGCAGAAAAGCGTGCGAACGGCGCCCGGTAAGCTACGGTGCCGGCCAGCCTCTCTGAACGACCAAGGCTCGCGTGAGCGGCATATCCGACCTGGCCCACTTCGCTGTCAGGACGGAAGAAACTGAATTGTCCTGCGACCTTTTCTGCACGACTGTGCCGAACTGAGGCGCTAGCGCTACTGCGTGGGCCGAAGCGTACGTTAAGATTGAGGCCGGCAATGAACTCAGCCTCACCGTCGCTCTTGCGATAGCTGACATCACCAGTCAGCGTCATCCGTTTGTTGAGCTCATGGCGAGCCGCCGCGCGTAGCACAGTGGTGGTGCTGGCACGGCGTGCGACGAGTGGCTCAGCCGGTTTCGACAGTCTCGTGGCCGAAAACTGCAAGCGCGTGGTGGACGCAAGGTCGAAGTCCACTGAGCCAATAAGTTGGCGTGGGACGCGGCCATCACCTGATTGTGTGGCAATGTCACGATATCCGGAAGAGGGCATTACGGCTTCCAAGCGAGCCGAAATACCGCGTCCCGAGGATTCCACTCCCCCGCGAACGAGCATGCCCGATGACGACAAGGTATTGCTATACCGCACTTCGCCGTATGCCAGCGCTATTTTGGCGATAGTTGCCTGAGCCTGCGCACCGACGTTCCATACGCCGTTTCCGGCCTCCCCAGATACGCCTACGGAGAGCGACTTGGTAAGCCCTCTCCGTACAAGGAACGTCCCTACCAGGTCGCGGTAGTCGTTACTGATGGTCCCGTAACGTCTTCGCACCCACCCCATCGTGGCTCCCCATTCGGTAAGCCCCTTATCGAGAAGGTCAGGCGCGATATAAATCTGCGTCGTCTGGATGGTCTCGCGACCAAGCTCGTCCTTGAGGACTACCGAGACCTCGCCGCGACCTGCCGCCATCGGAATGCTGTGCACCCGGAATTCGCCGGCCTCGATATCTGCGGCTTCGAACCGCCTGTCGTTCACGATCAGGTCGACAGAGGTAGGCACCGCTACCTGGCCGTCGAACTGGGGAAGGGGGTTGGTGATGATATCCGGCCGAAGCGCGTAATCGGTTCCGATCTGAAGCCCGCCCACCCGTAACGGGCGCTGGCCTTCACTTCCATCACTGATGATGTCCCCGGCCCGAACCACGACAGCCTTGTTCGGGATGGCGAATGTCGCGGTCGTATCCAGCCGTACCAGCGTGGAACGATCTATCCCGGGCTGTGATCGATAGGTGAATGCACCGCCTAGGTTGAAGTTGCCGTAGGTAACCCGCGGCGCGATATACGCGCCCGCCTGGGCTTTCCCGCCGGAATACGATGCGGAGAGGCTGTAGTCCACGATCCCGGCCAGCAAAGGCGCCTTGTCGCCCGGATCATAGTTGCGCCGCGCAACATTCACGTTGTTCGGTCCATCACCCTTGCGGAAGTTTTTGACGGTAAGCCGCTGCGTAATGCGATCGAATGCGAATTCTGCGATTTCGATGTCCGACAGCTTTACGAACCCGGTCGCTCCCAATTCGACGGGCAGGCCTACCGTTTCGGCACTTTCGGCAAGGATGGCCAAATCGCCGTCGACCCATTTGAGTTCGACCATGCGCTTCGATTCAACGCCATCGACTACGATTACACTCAGTCCCGGACCCTCCTGCTCGGCAATAACTGCCTTCTGGAGGGTAAGGTCTTTTTCGATAGCGAATGGGTCGGCGGATTGGGCCTGAAGCGACACGGGAGCCGAGAGGGCCCCCGTTGCAACCAAACCGGCTGCAAAGAGTGGTTTAGCCGCAGGAAGCAGGGACCTGGACATTGCGGACTTCGCCGTCGATGCGGGCGTTGAGGGTCAGCGGACCAGCCGGACAGCCGGCAGGCAATGACCACTCGAGCCACGACCCACCATGTACGTAATGAAGCGAGGCGCCCTCGATTTCTACCGGCGTGTTAACCCCGTTCGTGAGGGCCAAACTTACCATACGGGCGCTTTGCTGGCCGAGGTTGGCTACGCGCAGGGTGTTGCCCTTGACGGACCAGTCCAACTGGGCCGGTTCGACCGAAGCGCGATCGAGGAAGAGCGGGATTGTAAATCTAATACGCGTCATCGCGGTGCCGTTCTGCGCCAGATCGGGATCGGGCAGCTGGTCGACGGCTACACGGTAGCGGCGCTCACCTGCAGGCGGGAGCGGGCGACGCTGGACGCGGAAAAACTGGGTTTCGCCAGGCTGGATTACCACGATCGAGGGCGAAACGAGTACGTCGGTGGTCGACGAGTATACATCTTCGCCATTGGCCTGGGTCCATTCGAAAGCGCGAACCTGAATACCGATGGGTCGGTCCGAGGGGTTGACGACGCGCAGGGTCTCGTGGACCTGCGCGCCGTCAAGCTCGAGCCTCAAGGGGGCGATCGTGACACGTGCCGATGGAACAGCCGACTGAGCGGCTGAAGCCTCTTGAGCCTGCACAGGCACCGCCGGAATGGCGAGCGAAAGCGCGGCAAAAGCTGATGCGATACGTGCATTCATGAAACGCAACCCTGTTTAAAGGTCGGCGAGCCTCGACCCGCCGCCCGAGGATCAGAAGGTGATGGTGACTGCGACCGAGTCGGAGTAGCTGTCAGCCGTGACGTTGGCCGCCGACGACGGGATACGTCCGCCGATGGTCATCGATTGGGCGGTACCGTTGCCGGTGCCAGCAGCTACAGCGGTTCCAACCGGAACAATGGTGCCCGAGCTCGGAACGCCGAGATAGAGGTCGTACGGGATGAAATCGCCGTTGGTGCCGCCGACCATACGACGCTGACCGCTGTTTTCGTTGTTACCGCCAGCCAGGTTGATGTTGTAATCTGCGCCATCAGTGCAGGTAATGGACATCGAGGTGCTGGTGTCGTGATCCGCGCCGGCGAGAACGCCAAGGCCGGTCCACGAAAGCGTGGCATCCGAAACTTCACACGATTCGGCAACGGTGGCCTGTACCGTCAGGGTCGACGAGTTGGTGCCTGCGACTGCGGGCGTGGTAACGAGCATACCGGCGCCTGCGGCGACCAGAATCAACTTACGCATTGTATTGTTCTCCTAAACCCAGTTCCAAGCGGGTGATTCGGTTTCTACGTAGGCCCGGTATAAAAACGGTTAAGGTGCGCCACTTCTGGCGCCCGATGAGGGACCCGAAAGCGCGGAAAACTGCGCGGAAAAGCTGCTTTTCATGGTTAACAAGGCGTTTCGCGCCCGTTGCTCAGAACTCGATCGTGACCGTGACCTGATCTTCGTAGGTGCCCGAAACGGGCATCCCGTCGAATGTCATTTCTCCATAGACCAGGTAGGTAATACGACCCGTCGCGCCCGAATTGCCACGCACCTTGCCCGCGTTGCGGTCAGTCCAGGGTCGTGAATAGCCTGCGTCCGAATAAAGCGCATAACGGATGTATGCGCTATTCGCGGGATTATACATGCGGCGGTTTGCCCCAAGGCTATGAAGCCCGCGATCCATCGAGATGGTGAAGTCGAGATCGGCCGTACATTGTACATCGACTGCGCCAACCGATCGGATTGCCCCGCTTGTGCCGATGATCAACCCAAATACAACATCGGTGGTAGATAGCGTGCAGCCATCCACGATGGACACTGCAAGCTCAAGTTCGCCTGAATTCGGGCGCGACTGTGCGTGCGCCGGTGCGGCAGCGCAAGACAGGCCAAACCCTATGGGCAACAGGAGCGATGAAAGACTGAAACGCATACCGGATCCGTAGAATTCCGGTATAGGTGCTTAAGGTAAACAAAACCTTCGGGCGAGTCCCGCACGGCCGGGAGGTCTAGATGTCCCCGCCCGTAAGCCTCTGACAGATAAGGTCTAATTGGTCCAAGGTGCGGTACCGTATGGTTACGCTTCCTGTGTTAGGCGAAGCGTCGGTCGCAATCTTCACAGGCATCCCGAGAAATTCTTCGAGGTGTCCCTGAACCGCTGCAATGTCGGCATCGTTCTCGGCAACCTGGTTTTTGACCGATTTGGATGGAGCACTGTTGTTCGGCTGTTTGCGGCGCGTCAAAGCTTCCATTTCGCGCACGGACAGACCTTCGGATACCGCCTGCTTAGCCAGTTCGGTCGCGCCTTCTCGACCGACCAGCGCCCGTGCATGGCCCATAGATAAAGTTCCCTCCGCAACGAAGGCGAGCACTGTGTCAGGCAGCGAGAGAAGACGCTGGAAATTTGCAATGTGGCTGCGCGATTTGTCGACGAGCTTCGCTATTTCGGCCTGGGTCATGCCTTCATCATCGGCAAGTTTCTGATAGGCACGCGCTTCTTCGATCGGGTTGAGATCCTCACGTTGAAGGTTTTCGATCAAGGCGAGCGCCATCACCTCACGCTGGTCGAGGTCTCTTACGACCGCCGGGATTTCGTGAAGCCGGGCCTTCTGTGCTGCACGCCAGCGACGTTCGCCCGCCACAAGTCTGTAGCGGCCGGATCCCAATGGCGATACGATGATCGGTTGGATTACGCCACGTGCTGCAATTGAGGACGCAAGCGCGTCCAGCGCATCGGCATCGAAATGCGTACGGGGCTGCCCGGGGAGCGGCTCGATCTGCGCAACGGGTATGGATGCGAGGCCATCTGAAAGGGACTTTTGCGTGCTGGGGTCGCTATCGATCCCGTTATTGGCGGAATTCGCTTGCCTGACGAGCGGCTCTTCCCGGCGCGTCTCTCCGAGCAGAGCACCCAGCCCCTTACCCAGCTTCTTCTTCCTATCGATCTGTTTGGCTCCCGTATTTGCGTCGGACGTGCTCATGCCGCTTTCCTTTTCTCTGGAAGACGTCCGATAAGTTCGCGAGCCAGCCCGATATACGCACGGCTGCCAGGGCAATTGTGGTCGTAGACCAAGGCAGGCATGCCGTGGCTTGGCGCTTCGGACAGGCGCACATTCCGTGGAATGACATTTTCGAAGACGAGATTACCGAGGCAATCCCTGACATCGTCCGCGACCTGGTCGGTCAGGCGATTACGACGATCGAACATAGTCAACACGATACCTACGATCCCCAAATCGCGATTAAAGCCCTGCTGTACGCGCTCTACGGTCTGGAGAAGCTGGCTCAGGCCTTCGAGAGCGAAGAACTCGCATTGCAGCGGAACCATCAGTGTGTCCGCCGCGCACAAGGCGTTGAGCGTCAACAGCCCCAGAGAAGGCGGACAATCGATGAAGCACACATCATAGCCGGCGAAGCTTCCGCGCGCCTGTGCCGAAAGCGCGTTGGTCAGACGCGACGTACGGTCATCAACCGAAACCAATTCGACTTCGGCGCCCGAAAGATCTTGGGTCGCAGGGACTATGTCGAGACCAGGAATTTCGGTGGGAACCGCGCTTTCAGCGACAGTCGCCTGATCCAGCAACAGATCGTAGCTGGTATTTACGCGCGAATCCGACGCGATCCCGAGGCCGGTCGAAGCATTTCCTTGTGGATCGAGGTCGATGAGAAGGGTTTTCCATCCCGTCGCAGCCATGGCGGTGGCAATATTGATCGCGGTCGTTGTCTTACCAACACCGCCTTTCTGGTTCGCAATTGCGATGGTGATCATGGTTTCCCGCTCCATTTCCCTTGTCCGACGATGATCCCAGCGTCCGAATCGGTTAGAGATTGTTCCACGTGAAACATCGAACGCCTTTGTGTCGGAAGGGCTTGGACTTCTTGCGCCGCGGACCGGCCTTTAGGCAAGAGCCAACAAGTGGAGCTTGTGGAGAATCGTGCCGATAATGCGAGCAACCGATCCAAAGGAGCAAAGGCTCGCGCCGAAATTACGCCGCTGTCAAAGGTAGCCACCTTTTCCAGTCGTTGACCCTCAACCCGACAATTCGGAAGTTCGAGAACTTCGATCATGCGCGACAGCCACTCGACCCGCCTACCCCGGGATTCGACTAGGGTAACCTGTATCTCCGGACGCAAAGTAGCGACTACAAGGCCCGGGAAACCGGCACCACTTCCCAGATCCATCCACGGACCGCTGTTTGTAGCTAACGGCAGAAGCTGCGCCGAATCAGCGAAATGCCGCGTCCAGACATCAGACATAGTCCCTTTTGAAACGAGATTTTGTCTTTGGTTCTCCGCTTCCAACTCAGCGGCTAGCTGATCTAATCGGGCGACTGACGAAGTGTCACCCAAACCAAGCACGTATTCGCGGGCTTCACTCTCGTTTCGAATCACGCTGCGGCGTCCAGTTTACGGGCGTGGACGAGGAGCGCGGCTAGCGCAGCGGGAGTTACTCCTCGAACGCGGCCCGCAGCGGCGAGATTCTCGGGGCGACTTTTGGAAAGACGCTCCACCATTTCATTAGAGAGACCCGGCACTTTTCCGAAGGGGAAGTCGGACGGAAGTGCAAGCTTTTCACTCGCGCGGAGATCAGCCAACTCAGCAGTCTGTCGCGCAAGATAAGGCGCGTAGAAAGCGTCTTCGGCCAGTTCGACAGTTAGCGGATCGTCTTCGCTTAATCCTGGAACCCACTGTGCAAGCTGCGCCACATTAAGGTGCCCTGCCCCAATCCATTCGGAGGCGGGTTTCGGTCCCGCATCACGTTTCACGTGAAACCCTGCGTCCGAAAGTACTTTGGAGTGAATGGGAGTAGCGAGAGCTGTTTCCAGCTCGGCGCGGCGATCCTCCCGTAGAGCAAACCATCCGGCCCGTTCTTTTCGGACAACTCCGTTTTCAACGCCCAACGGTGTGAGGCGAGTATCCGCATTGCTCGCTCGCAATCGAAGTCGGTATTCGGCACGGGACGTCAGCATGCGATATGGCTCGGTGATACCCTGCAGCGTAAGGTCGTCAAGCATGACCGCGATGTACGAGTTTGATCGGTCTGGGGCCGTTATAGGCATGTCCAGCACCGCACATGCCGCGTTCATTCCTGCGACCAATCCTTGTGCAGCAGCTTCCTCGTAGCCTGTTGTCCCATTTATCTGTCCGGCACAGAACAATCCGGGTATTTGGTGCAGCTCCAATGCGCTGCTCAGTGCGCGCGGATCAATATGATCATATTCTACCGCATAACCTGGTACGACCATCTCCACCGAAGCCAAGCCATCCATTTCTCGAAGCATTCCAAGCTGCACGTCCACCGGTAAAGATGTGGAAATGCCATTCGGAT
>CATMNW010000101.1 GCA_950071875.1 uncultured Erythrobacteraceae bacterium
CGAGCCCGGGACGATCGTCGTCGCGGTGGGACAAGTGAACGACGTGCGCCTCTATCGCGACCTGCTCGCGAGCGGCATTCACGACTACCTGCTGAAACCGCTTTCCACCAACATGCTGCGCGACTCCCTCAACCAGGCACAGGCCGTATTCCTGGCGCCGCGTGCAGGTGAAGAAGAAGGCAACAAACGCCACATTTCGGCTGCCGTTATCGGTACCCGCGGGGGTGTCGGCGCATCGACGCTGGCCACTTCGCTGGGCTGGCTGTTCGCCAGCGAAAAGCGCATGCCGACCGCCCTGCTCGACCTGGACGTGCATTTCGGCACGGGCGCGCTTGCGCTCGACCTCGAACCGGGCCGCGGTCTGACCGATGCGATCGACAATCCCAGCCGTATCGACGGTCTGTTCATCGAACGTGCCATGATCCGCGCCAACGACAACCTAGCGATCCTGTCGGCAGAAGCGCCGATCAACCAGCCGCTGATGACCGATGGCTCGGCCTTCATGCAGTTGCAGGAAGAGTTCAAGCACTCGTTCGAAATGACCGTGCTGGACATGCCGCGCAACATGATGATCAATTTCCCGCACCTTCTCAACGACGTGAATGTCGTGGTGCTGGCAGCGGAATTGTCGCTGGCCTCCGCGCGTGACACGATCCGCATCCTTTCGTGGCTCAAGACCAATGCGCCGCATGCCCAGATCCTGATTGCGGCAAACAAGGTCCAGCCGGGTGCTGCCGAGATCAGCCGCGCTGATTTCGAAGCCTCGATCGAACGCAAGATCGATATCATCGTGCCGTTCGACCAGAAAGCCGCCGCCAATGCTGCGAAACTGGGCAAGACGTTTGTCGAAGCCAATTCCGCAGCGAAAGCGACTTCCGCCATCAAGCAACTTGCGACCCGCGTAATCGGTGCAGGCGACGAAGGCAGCGACGAGGCGGAAGAGGCAGGGGCCAAGAAATCCCTTCTCGGAGGTCTCGATTTCAAGAACCTCCTGGCGAAGAAGAAGGACGCGCCGGTCGCAGCACCTGCGGAGTAAGCGGCCGCCGGGCCATTTGTCCGGCACCGCAAGCAGTTTGGACGGAGAACACGCATGAACATCATCCAGCTTGTGCTGGTGGCCGTAGGGGTCCTCGCGTTGCTGGCGATCGGCTACACGATGGTCTCCGGTCCGAACGCGACCAAGTCGAGCCAGCGTCGCATGCAGCAGCTGCGCTATCGCCACTCCGAAAGCACAGATGCCAAGGTCGAATCACAGCTCAAGAAAGCGATCGCAGCGCGTAAGCCCAAATTCCAGCGTGCCGCAGGTTCGGGTTCGCGGATCGAAGCGCTTGCCGGCCGGCTCGATCGGACGGGCGCGGGCTGGACGCTGAGCCAGTATGCCTATGCATCGCTTGGCCTCGGTCTTGCCGTTGCCCTTCTCATGTTCCTGCGAAGCGGCTCGCTCGGCCTGTCGCTGGGACTTGGCGTACTGGTCGGTGCGGGTCTTCCGCACATGGTCGTGAGCTGGAAGATCAAGAAGCGCACCAACAACTTCAACGTGAAGTTCCCCGACGGCATCGAACTGCTGGTCCGCGGCCTTCGTTCGGGCCTCCCGGTGACCGAAACGCTTGGCGTGGTCGCGCAGGAGATCGACGGCCCTGTCGGCCAGGAATTCAAGGGTATCGTCGAGCGTATCAAGATCGGCCGCACCATGGAGGAATCGCTCCAGGAAACGGCTGACCGCCTCGCAATTCCCGAGTTCAACTTCTTCTGCATCACACTGGCGATCCAGCGCGAAACCGGGGGCAACCTGGCAGAAACGCTGTCCAACCTTTCGGACGTGCTTCGCAAGCGTGCGCAGATGAAGCTCAAGATCAAGGCGATGAGCTCGGAATCGAAAGCCTCCGCCTACATCGTCGGTGCCCTGCCGTTCATCGTGTTCGCGATGATCTGGTGGATCAACCCGACCTACGTCGGTGGCTTCTTCGAGGACGACCGCCTCATCGTGACCGGCCTTGGCGGCCTCGTGTGGATGAGCATCGGCGGCTTCATCATGGCCAAGATGGTCAGCTTCGAAATCTAAGGCTGAGGAAAGACAAGAGCAATGGATCCTGCAACCGGCCCCACCCTCCTCGGCTTCAACGTCTTCCTTGTCGGCTCGATCCTTGCCGGGATCGCGGCTGTCGCCGTGCTGTTCGCCATTTATACGGCGCTGACGATCAAGGACCCGATGAGCAAGCGCGTCAAAGCCCTCGAGGGCCGCCGCGAAGAGCTCAAGATGGGCCTCGTCACGTCCAGCGCGAAGAAGCGCCAGAGCCTGGTGCGCAAGAGCGACACGACCGACAAGATCAAGGACACCCTGGGCAACATGAAGGTGTTGCAGCAGAGCCAGGTCGAGATCGTCCAGCAAAGGCTCGCCCATGCGGGTATCCGTAACAAGGACTTGGCAGTCGTCATCATCGGCCTGCGCGCCGTGCTGCCCATCCTGCTCGGCGGCTTTGCCTTCGTCATGCTCTACGTGGTCGAAGTCTATCCCGACTGGCAGATGAAGCGCGTCGCGGCGCTCGCGGCAGCCGTGTTCCTCGGGTACAAGGGGCCCGAACTCTATATCGGCAATATCGCCAAGAAGCGGTCCGATGCCATCCGCAAGGGCCTGCCCGACGCGCTGGACCTGCTGGTGATCTGTGCCGAGGCCGGCCTGACGGTCGACGCTGCCTTCAACCGCGTGGCCAAGGAACTGGGCCGCGCCTATCCCGAACTGGGTGACGAATTCGCGCTGACCGCGATCGAACTGTCCTTCCTCAACGAACGCAAGAAGGCGTTCGACAATCTTGCTTACCGCGTCGATCTCGAAGCGGTGAAGGGCGTGGTCACCACCATGGTCCAGACCGAACGATACGGTACGCCGCTGGCTTCGGCACTGCGCGTGCTGTCGGCCGAATTCCGCAACGAGCGCATGATGCGCGCCGAAGAGAAGGCCGCGCGCCTACCGGCGATCATGACCGTGCCGCTGATCATGTTCATCCTGCCGGTGCTGTTCATCGTCATTCTCGGACCCGCAGCCTGTTCGATCGCCGATGCCTTCAGCGGCGGGATCGGATAACCGACACCGACTTCACGACAGCATAAAGGGAGCCTGGTCGACTAACGTCAGTCGGCCAGGCTTTCCGCGTCGAAGTCCCCCGCCTGATCGCGCACGCGCACCAGCATGTCGAGCAGGCTGGCACGTTCTTCCTCGCTCAGGACCGAGAACAGCTCGCTCTCGATCTTCAGTGCGAGCGGCATGATCCCTGCGTGGACCGCCCTGCCCTCGCTCGTCAGTTCGAGCAGGTGCGAACGCCCGTCCTTCGCATTGGGCGACCGCTGCGCAAGCCCGCGATCCTCCAGCTTCTTGCACGCGCGGTTGACCGGGACCTTGTCCATCAGCGTCTGCTGCGACAGCTCCCGCTGCGTCATCGCGCCAGCATCGCCGAGCACCGCCATGATGCGCCATTCGGTCGTCTTGAGCGCAAAGCGCTTGCGGTATTGCTCGGCAATACGGACCGAGACCGCGTTGGACGCGATCGACAGTTGGTAGGGCAGGAACTCGGCGAGGCGCTGGGCGGGTTGACGTCTGGACATGGCTTAACCTTTAGGCCGCGCCACCCGCTTTGCAATCCCGTTGCGTTTGTAACCTTATCGACCCGACTCACTCGTAGCCCGGCTCGTCCCACCACGGGTAGAAGTCGGGCATGTCGGCGCTGACCGTGTCAGGATAGGCAGGTGCGCGCTTTTCCAGGAAGCTGGCGATGCCTTCCTTCGCGTCATTACTGCGGCTGAGACGGTAGATCGCGCGGCTGTCCACGCGGTGCGCATCCATCGGGTGCCCGTCACTACCATTGCGCCACAGCATGGCGCGGGGCATGGCGACCGATACGGCGGAAGTGTTGTCGGCAATCTCGCGTGCGATACCCGTTGCGGCATCCATCAGTTCGCCCTGCGGATGGACCGAACGCACGAGGCCCCGCTCCAGCGCCTCGCCTGCGTCGATCAAGCGCCCGGTCATGCACCATTCCAGCGCGGTCTGCATGCCGACCAGGCGCGGCAGGAACCAGCTTGATGCCGCCTCGGGCACGATCCCGCGCCGGGCGAAAACGAAGCCGAAGCGCGCATTGTCGCTTGCGAGGCGAATGTCGAAGGGCAGCTGCATCGTCACGCCGACACCAACCGCTACGCCGTTGCATGCCCCGATCAGCGGTTTCTTCGAATTGAACAGCCGCAAGGTCAGCCGCCCGCCCCCGTCGCGCACACGCTCGTCGGAAAGGTCATCGACCGGATTGGGGTCGGAGAACACATGCCCCCCGCCCTCCGGCGTCAGGTCCGCGCCCGCACAGAAGGCCCGCTCGCCATCTCCCGTCACGATGACCGCGCGCACGCTGTCGTCGGCGTCGGTCGTGTCCAGCGCGTCGATCATCTCGCCCATCATGACGCGGGTGAAGGCGTTCATCTTCTCCGGGCGGTGGAGCGTGAGCGTGGCGATACCGTCGGCGATGTCGAGCTTGATCTGCGTGTAGGACATATGTTGGTTCTCTCTCCTGTCAGTCCCATCACTTGGACCGCATGTTACACGGTCCATGCAAGGAAAAACTGGGAACCAGCGCATCCTGCCAGACCGCGCGTTTCCCCATTTGTGTTCCACTGCTTTGCATGGCCGGCGATCTATGCCGTGGTGGCAGCGTAGGAAAGGCCGAACCGCTCGGGTCGAAAAGGCCGAAGCAGCAGGGATTCCGGATGTAGCCCCGATTCAGGAACAGGCGCGAAGAGCATCGGTTCATGAGGCAACACAGGAGTTCTATAATGAAAATTCTCGTCGCCGGTTCGACCGGCAATACCGGCACTCGCCTCGTCAATGAACTTTGCGAGCGCGGTCACCAGCCCGTGGCACTTGTGCGCGAATCTTCCGATACGGGTTCACTGCCCGATGGCGCTGAGCTTCGGCAAGGTGACCTGACCGACCTCGACGAACATGTGACCGAAGGGTGTGAAGTCGTAATCTTCGCCGCCGGTTCCGGGGGCGATACCAGCGCGGAAATGACCGACAAGGTCGACCGCGATGGCGCCATTGCACTAATCGACATCGCCGAAAAAACCGGTGTTCGCCGGTTCGTGATGCTGAGCTCGGTGGGAGCGGACAATCCCGATCCCGAGGGCGACCTGGCCCATTACCTCAAGGCGAAACATGCTGCCGACGAGCACCTGAAGAACAGCACGCTGGAATATGCGATTCTTCGTCCCGTCGCGCTGACGGATGACGGCCCCACCGGATCGGTCAGGCTGGGCGACGATGTCGACCCGAAAGGCAAGGCGGCGCGTGGCGATGTCGCGAACCTGCTGGCGGATGCCGCCGAACAGGAAGATTGGACCGGTGCAGTCAGGTTGATGGAAACCGCGTACTAACCTGGCAGCCCTCCGCCCCAATAAAAAACGCCGCCGCTCCCTTGCGAGGAGCGGCGGCGTTATCTTTTAGTGCGTGCTATCGCTTAACGCGGCGCCATGCGGATTGCGCCGTCGAGGCGGACGTCTTCGCCGTTGAAATAGCCGGTCTCGATCATGCACATGGCAAGGTTGGCATATTCTTCGGCATTGCCGAGGCGCTTGGGGAACGGCACGCTGGCCGCCAGCGCTTCCTTCACCTGCGGCGGCGCGGCGTTCATCAGCGGGGTGTTGAAGATGCCCGGCAGGATGGTGTTCACGCGGATGCCTTCGCGCATCAGGTCGCGCGCGATGGGCAGGGTCATGCCGACCACGCCACCCTTCGACGCGGAATAGGCAGCCTGGCCCATCTGGCCGTCTTCGGCAGCAACCGATGCGGTGTTGACGATCGCACCGCGGTCGCCTTCGTCGGTCAGCGGATCGAGGCTCATCATGCCCGCGGCCGACTTGGCGATGCAGCGGAAAGTGCCGATGAGGTTCACCTGGATGACGAATTCGAAAGCCGAGATCGGGAAGTGCTTGATCTCGCCGGTCTGCTTGTCGCGGCTTGCGGTCTTGATCGCGTTGCCGATACCTGCGCAGTTGACGAGGATGCGTTCCTGGCCATGCGCCTCGCGCGCCTTGGCGAAGCCCGCGTTGACATCTTCCTCGCTGGTCACGTTGACCTTGCAGAAGACGCCGCCGATGTCCTTTGCGACCGCTTCGCCCTTTTCCTCGTTCATGTCGAAGATGGCGACCTTGGCGCCCTTGGCCGCGAGCGCGCGGGCGGTGGCTTCACCGAGGCCCGATGCGCCGCCGGTGACGACTGCGGGGGTATTGCTGCTGACTTCCATGAATATTCCTCTCGTGAAATTCGAAATTTAAAACTGGCTCGACGCCGGTGTGCTGAAGCGATCAGAGCGCCTCGACGATGGTGACGTTGGCAACGCCGCCGCCTTCGCACATCGTCTGCAGGCCGTATTTCTTGCCGCGCGCCTTCAGCGCGTGGACCAGCGTCGCCATAAGCTTGGTACCCGATGCACCGAGCGGGTGGCCGAGCGCAATGGCACCGCCGTTGACGTTGAGCTTTTCGGGATCGGCACCGGTGTGCTTGAGCCAGGCAAGCGGGACAGGCGCGAATGCCTCGTTGACCTCGTAAAGGTCGATATCGCCGATCGTCATGCCCGCCCGTTCCAGCGCGCGATCGGTGGCGAACAGCGGTTCTTCGAGCATGATGACCGGATCGCCTGCCGTGACGGTCAAATTGTGGATGCGGGCCATCGGGGTAAGCCCGTATTCCTTGAGCGCTTTCTCGCTCACAACCAGCACCGCGCTAGACCCGTCGCAGATCTGGCTGCTGGATGCGGCGGTGATCTTGCCTTCCGGGCTCAGCAGCTTGACGCCGGCAATCCCTTCGAGCGTGGCGTCGAAGCGGATGCCTTCGTCGACCGTGTGGCATTCAGCGCCTTCGGGCGTTTCGATGTCCACACCGACGATCTCGTCCTCGAACGCGCCCGACTTGGTCGCTTCGATGGCCTTCTGGTGGCTTTCGAGCGCAAACCTGTCGAGGTCTTCCTTGGAGAAGCCGTGCTTCTGGGCGATCATTTCCGCGCCCATGAACTGGCTCCACTGGATGCCGGGGTATTTCTCCTCGAGGCCGGGCGATTTGTAGTTACCCAATCCCTCCTTCATGTGGAACATCGCGGTCGAGCCCATCGGCACGCGGCTCATGCTTTCGACACCGCTGGCAATGACAACGTCCTGCGTCCCGCTCATCACGGCCTGCGCGGCGAACTGGATCGCCTGCTGCGAAGAACCGCACTGGCGGTCGATGGTGACCGCGGGCACGCCTTCGCCCAAATGCTTGCTGGCGAGCACCGCATTGCGCCCGACCTGCATCGCCTGCTCGCCGCCTTGACTGACACAGCCCATGACGACGTCGTCGATCGCCTTGGCTTCGAGCCCGCTGCGTTCCATCACCGCATCGAGCGATGTCGCGGCGAGATCGACCGGGTGAACTCCGGCAAGGCGGCCACCGCGGCGGCCGCCGGCAGTGCGGACGGCTTCGACGATATAGGCTTCGGGCATCGGCATCCTCATTATAGGTTTCTAAACAGGACCGTTTGCGTAAGCCCACCTTACGTAAACGTCAAGCGATCTGCGCGGCTTTGTTTTCCCGATGTGTCGAACGGCGCCGCAGACGCGCAATTTCCGCCAAGCAGGAGGTGTGACCTGCGCACCACACCTTCAGCCTCAAACCTGCCAAAATGTAACAAAAGCTTTGCATTCGGCGCGTCCCTAAAGGCACATGCCAGCTTCCACTGGAGGGAGTGGATATGCTTTTCGTCGATTGACGATTGCGCATGTCACATCCCTCCCAGGGGTTCCTTGGAGATCCGACCTCAGGGGTCGGTCGATCAATAGAGGGATTAACAGAGTGAAACTCCACACCTAT
>CATMNW010000102.1 GCA_950071875.1 uncultured Erythrobacteraceae bacterium
GCGGGGGATACGGTGGCGGTTGCAATCGCGGTGGCGGTTTCGGCGGCGGCAATCGCGGCGGTGGCGGCGGTGGCGGTGGCTTCAACCGCATGCCCGCACAGGTCGTCGGCACGGGCAAGGGAACCGTAAAATTTTTCAACGGCCAGAAGGGCTTCGGTTTCATCCAGCAGGATGGCGGCGGTGAGGACGTGTTCGTGCACATCAGCGCTGTCGAACGTGCCGGCCTCGAAGGTCTCGCCGAAGGCCAGGAACTCGAATTCAACCTGGTCGATCGCGGCGGCAAGGTGTCGGCGCAGGATCTCCAGGTCGTTGGCGATGTGATTCCGGTCGAATCCCGTGGCGGCGGCGAGCGTGAAGCGGCTCCGCGTCGCGAACTCACCGGCGAGAAGGCGACCGGGACGGTCAAGTTCTTCAATGCGATGAAGGGCTTTGGCTTCCTTACCCGCGAAGACGGCCAGCCTGACGCCTTTGTTCACATCAGCGCGGTCGAGCGTTCGGGCCTCGCCGGGATCAACGAAGGCGAGCGGTACGAATTCGATCTCGAAGTCGACCGACGCGGCAAGTACTCGGCGGTCAACCTCGTTCCTGTACAGGACTGAGGGCAGGCAGCCAGCCTTCGGGTTTGACCCCGCAGGCACGCTGCAATAGATCGCTGGCAAACACGCAGATGGCGGTTCTTCGGGGCCGCCATTTGTCTTTCCAACCGAATCGCACCCGGCAAGAGGTGCTGCAGGAGAACCCATGTCGATTTCGCCGCTGATGCCCGTCTATCCCCGCTGCGGGGTCCGCCCGGTAAAGGGTGAGCATTGCCACCTGATCGACGAAGACGGCACGCGCTATCTCGATTTCGCAAGCGGGATCGCGGTCAATCTGCTGGGGCACAGCCATGCAGGCCTGATCGGGGCCATCCAGCGTCAGGCCGAAACGCTGATGCATGTCTCCAACCTTTACGGCAGCCCGCAGGGCGAAGAGCTTGCCCAGAAGCTCGTCGACAATACCTTTGCTGACACCGTGTTCTTTACCAACTCGGGCGCCGAGGCAGTGGAAACCGCAATCAAGACGGCGCGCGCTTACCACCAGCACGAAGGCGGCGATACCAATCGCACCGAGCTCATCACCTTCACGAATGCCTTCCATGGCCGCACGATGGCGACCATCAGCGCATCGAATCAGGAAAAGATGCACAAGGGGTTCATGCCCTTGCTTGCCGGCTTCCAGTATGCCGAATTCGACAATCTGGAACATGCGAAGTCGCTGATGAGTGACAAGACGGCCGGCTTCCTGGTCGAACCGATCCAGGGGGAAGGCGGCATCCGTCCGGGCAGCGAAGAATTCATTCACGGCCTGCGAAAGCTGGCCGATGAGAACGACCTGATGCTGGTGTTCGACGAAGTCCAATGCGGCGTTGCGCGTACCGGCAAGCTCTATGCCTACGAGCACTACGGTATCGAACCCGACATCATGGCAAGCGCGAAGGGCATCGGAGGGGGCTTCCCCCTCGGCGCGTGCCTTGCCACCGAAAAAGCCGCCCGGGGCATGGTTTTCGGGACGCATGGGTCGACCTACGGCGGCAACCCGCTGGCAATGGCGGCCGGCATGGCCGTTATGGATGCCGTCGCTACCGACGAATTTCTTGCAGAAGTGACCGAGAAGGGTGACCGTCTGCGCGCCAGGCTGGAACAGTTCATCGGCAACTACCCCGACCTGTTCGATTTCGTTCGTGGCAAGGGGCTGATGCTGGGCATTAGGATGAAGGTCGAAAGCCGTCCGTTCTTCGTCCATCTCCGCGACAATCATCAATTGCTGACTGTCGCCGCGGGCGACCAGACACTTCGCGTCCTGCCGCCGCTGGTTGCAGGTGATGCAGAGTTCGACGAGTTTTTCGACAAACTGTCCGCTGGCGCTGCCAGCTTCGCACCTAGCAATTAAGGAGACCTGGATCATGCGGCACTTCCTCGACCTTACCGACGCAAGCGGGGACGCGATTGCCGCCATGATCAACAATGCACAGGATCGCAAGGCGGCGCGGGCAGGATGGCCGAAGGGCAAGGCCGATGCCGATGCTCCGCTTGCCGGGCATGTGCTGGGCATGATCTTCGAAAAGAATTCCACCCGTACGCGGGTCAGCTTCGACATGGCCATGCGCCAGCTCGGCGGATCGGCGCTGATCCTCGATTCCGGGACCAGCCAGCTAGGTCGCGGCGAAAGCATCGCCGATACCGCGCGCGTCCTCAGCCGTATGGTGGACGCAATAATGCTGCGCACGGACGATCATGAAAAAGCGACGGAAATGGCGCGCCACGCGACCGTCCCGGTTATCAATGGCCTTACCGACCGGTCGCACCCATGCCAGATCGTGGCCGACCTTCTGACTGTTATCGAACATGGCAAGACACTGCCGGGCCTGGAATTGGCATGGCTGGGGGACGGGAACAATGTCCTGCATTCCATACTGGAGGCTGCAGGCTTGATGAAGTTCAACGTGCGCATCGGTACGCCGAAGGGTTATGAACCCGAAGCGGAATTTATCGATTTGGCTCGCAAGGGCGGAGCGCTAGTCACGCTGACAAACGACGCTCGCGAAGCAGTTGCCGGGGCAGATATCGTGGTCACCGACACTTGGGTTTCGATGGGTCAGGAGCATGTCGACGAGAAGCTCTCGGCAATGGCGCCGTTCCAGGTATCGGAAGAGCTCATGAGTGCGGCCAGGCCCGATGCAAAATTCCTCCACTGCCTCCCGGCCCATGTGGGCGAAGAGGTCACGGAAGAGGTGTTCGAGGGCGACCGGTCGGTGGTGTTCGATGAGGCCGAGAACCGCATCCATGCGCAGAAATCGGTCCTGCTCTGGTGTTTCGGCAAATTGTAAGCGGCACGACCTTGCCCTAACAATTTGACCGGGGCGGTCCCATATGGCCGCGATGACCCCGAGACCAGAAAACACGACGGAAACCTATGCGGGCCAGATGCTCGCCTTCACGATCCCCTCGCGCCACGCGCGTGGGCGTGTCGTTCGGCTGGATAGCACGCTGGACGAAATTCTTGCGGCGCACGACTATCCGGCACCGATCAAGCACCTCTTGGCAGAAGCGCTGGTTCTGGCTGTCCTCATGGGCGGTCTGGTCAAGGACGACGGCTCGCAAGTGACCATGCAGGCGCAGACCGAGGCGGGAGCGGTCAGCCTGCTGGTGTGCGACTACAAGGGCGGAGAATTGCGCGGCTACGTGCAGTATGACGATGCGCTGCTTGCCGAACTGGGCGCGAACCCGTCGCTTTTCGCGCTTTTCGGCAAGGGTTATCTCGCCGTGACGTTCGACCTTGCCGGCGGCAAGGGCAGATACCAGGGGATCGTACCACTGGAAGGCGATAGCCTGTCCGAGGCTTGCGAGCGCTATTTTTACCAGTCGGAGCAAGTGCCCACGCTGATCCGGGCCGCCGTGCGCGCGGACGCGGAAGGCATCCAGGCAGCGGGTCTGTTGGTGCAGCATTTACCGGAAGGCGAAGAAGGCCGCGAACGTCTTCATGCAAAGCTCGATCATCCGGAATGGGAACACGTCGCCATTCTCGCCGGATCGTTGCGCCACGATGAGCTGCTCGACCGGGGTCTTTCACTCGAAGCCATCGTATGGCGGCTTTTTCACGAGGAAGAGGAGGTGCTCATCCTCCCATACTCGGAAATTTCGAAGGGGTGCCGCTGTTCGGTCGAGCACTATCGCGATGTACTGGCGCGCTTTCCCGAAGCCGACCGGGTGGAAATGCGGGACGAGAACGGGATCGTATTGGTCGATTGCGCTTTCTGTTCAAAGCAGTTTGGAATCGAAATCTGATCGGCGTGTCGTTGTTATACAACAGTTCATCGTAATTCTGGTGTATTGCGGACGAATCACGGGCGCGTCTGGTTCCACGGGCGAAAGGTGAAATTCGATATGGCTCGCAAACGGGCTCTCTACCTCGCGGCGCTTTGCGCACCGCTTGCAGCACTCGCCGCTCCGGCTATTGCGCAGGCGTCTCTTGCCATGCTCGACAGCCTCGATCGTGGCGGTTGGGAAGTGCGTTACCGCGACGGCAGCGCCGTGCGCAAGGTTTGCCTTCGTACCGGGCGCGAACTCATACAGCTCAAACATGGCGACAACAGCTGCAACCGTTTCGTCGTCGAGGACGGCGCCCGCGATGTGACCGTCCAATACACATGCCGGGGCAACGGATATGGGCGCACGCACATCCGCAAGGAAACGGGGACCCTGGTGCAAATAGACAGCCAGGGAATTTCTGGCGGCAAGCCATTCCAGTTCACAGCCGAGGCACGCCAGACCGGCAGGTGCGGCTGACAGGTTCGCTTGCAGCCCCGCGCGCTTGCGCATAGCGGGGCAGTATGAACACCAACGCCACCTCCAGCACCGCCGTCGTCCTGCTTTCGGGCGGGCTCGATTCCATGGTTACCGCAGCCATCGCGCGAGAGCGCGGTATGGCTGTCCATGCGCTGACCATCGATTACGGGCAGCGCCATGTGCGTGAGCTCGAATCCGCCCGCGCGATCGCGGATAAGCTTGGTGTCGCACGTCATGTCGAACTGCCACTGGACCTGCGCCGTTTCGGCGGGTCGGCGCTGACGGACGATATCGAAGTGCCGAAGGATGGCGTGACTGCCGATATCCCGGTGACATACGTGCCGGCGCGGAACCTGGTTTTCCTCGCCCTGACCACCGCGTTTGCCGAAACGGCACATTCCCGCGATATTTTCATCGGGGTCAACGCGCTCGATTATTCGGGATACCCTGATTGCCGCCCCGAATTCATCGCCAGCTTTGCCGAAACCGCGCGGTTGGGAACGAAGCAGGGCGTGGAGGGCGAGCCTTTCACGATCCATGCGCCGCTACAGCACATGACAAAGGCCGACATAGCGCGCGAATGCTACCGGCTCGATCTCGACCCTGCATGGAGCTGGTCCTGCTACGACCCGACCCCCGGGGGCGAAGCGTGCGGCGCATGCGATTCGTGCCGTCTGCGGCGAAAAGGCTTTGCCCAGGCAGGACTTGTCGATACCACCCCCTATTCGAAACAGGCACCAGATCTGATGGAGTAGGGAATTGACCGAAGCAGCCGAAGCAGCTGGACCGAGCGACACCAAACGGACTGGCGGCACGGACAAGGTCCCTGCATACAGCTGGTACGCACTGAGCGTCCTCGTTCTCGTCTATGTCCTGAATTTCATCGACCGCCAGATCCTTTCGATCCTGGCGAACGACATCAAGGCGGATCTGGGGGTCGAAGACGATTACCTCGGGTTCCTGTACGGTACCGCTTTTGCGGTTTTCTACGCGCTGTTCGGCATTCCGCTCGGAAAGCTTGCCGATAGCTGGAAGCGTATCCGTCTGATGACCATCGGCCTTGCGCTTTGGTCGACCATGACGGCGCTTTCGGGTTTTGCGAAGAACGCCGGCGTATTGACCGCTGCGCGCGTGGGTGTCGGCGTGGGTGAGGCCACGGCGAGCCCGTCGGCCTACTCTCTCATTTCGGACTGGTTCCCCGCCCGCCTGCGCGCCACCGCCCTCGCGATCTATTCGAGCGGATTGTATATCGGTGGCGGCATTTCGCTGCTGATCGGCGGACTGGTCGTCGAAAACTGGAATGCGGCCTATCCTGAAGGCGGTCCGCTCGGGCTGGTTGGCTGGCAGGCGGCCTTTCTTTCGGTCGGTCTGCCGGGTCTGCTTCTCGCCTTGTGGGTGCTCTCCCTGCGCGAGCCGGTACGCGGCGCGATCGACGGGATGCCCACGCCCGAAATTCCGCGTCCTTTCCGCGGGTTCGTCCAGGAGCTTTTCCAGGTCATCCCGCCGTTCACGCTTTTGGGAGCATTCCAGCGCGGCCTGGGCGCTTTCGCCATCAATGTTGCGGGGCTGGCCGGTTTTGCCGCGCTCGCCATTTTCCTGACTTCCATAACCCCCGGTGCCTCGGCGTTCCTGTCGGAAGCGATCGGGCTGACCGCCATAGGCGTACCGATCAGCGATCAGTGGCTGTTCCTCGGCGTAGGCTATTACGCCGTATTCAGCTGGGCGACGGCCCTTTACACCCGCGACCTGCCGACCTTCAAACTCACATGGGGTTCACCGGCCTTCCTGACCGTTGTGCTCGGCTACGGGACGGTTGCGTTCATTTCCTACGCCGCATCCTATTGGGGCGCGCCCTATGCGGAGCGTGTACTTGGTGCGGACAAGACGGATCTCGGCTGGTTCCTCGGCGCGCCATCGGCAGTGGCCGGCTTCCTCGGTGTGATCCTGGGTGGTCGCATGGCCGACTATCTGCTGGAAAAGTTCGACAATGGCCGCGTCATGGTCGTCCTGTTCGGCCTTGTTGCGTCGCTACCGCCGATCGTGATCGCTTACACTACCGATAGCGTAGTCGTTTTCTATGTGGCGAGCTTTGTGGCCCAGATGACGTCGGCCTCTGCCCTCGGCGCTGCGGCCGCCAGCAGCCAAGCGCTCGTGCTGCCGCGGATGCGCGGCATGGCAACGGCAATCTTCTTCCTGTCGACCACCCTGATCGGGCTGGGAATAGGGCCGTTCCTCGCCGGCTACGTGTCCGCAGTCAGCCCGGGCGGTCTTAGCACCGGACTGCTTACCACGCTGGTGGCAGCGCCGTTCGGTCTGGTCCTGTTGCTGCTGGCTCTGAAGCTGGTCCCGGCCGCCGGCGGGTCCGTAGTTGAACGGGCGCGGGCAGCCGGGGAAGAAATCTAGGCGGGGCTGAGCACGCCGCACGCGATCCGCGCGCCGGCATCGCCGGCCGGATCGGTGCGGTAGTCATCGGGTCCTGCGTGGACCACGACGGCCGTCCCGTCTTCATCGAAGATATCGTCCAGCACAGCGTCTGCGTTACCCGTGAGCTGCGTTTCGGCCGCGCCCGAGCGGTTCGAACCGATGGTCAGGTTCGGCATGTCTCCAAGGTGCATGCCGCCCGGCGAGAGCGAGCCGTGCGAGTTGTCGCCGGGATTGAGGTGCCCACCGGCACTGGTGAAGTCCGGCGCCGTGCAGCGGCCGGTCGTGTGCAGGTGGAAACCGTGTTCTCCGGGGCTCATGCCGGTGGCCGCGACGGCGACGGTAACTGTCTGGCCATTGCTGAAGAGCTGGACCGTACCTGCGGGCCGCCCATCGCTGAACTGAAGCGTAGTCGCGCCGACGCGTTCGGTAGGAAGCTCGTCGATCGTGGTGCACCCCACAAGAACGAGTGCGGTGGCCATGGCGGCTGGAAGTCGAAAGGTCATGGTCGTCTCCGGTAAATGACAATCTACTTCCACCAACGAAAAAGGGGCCGGATTGCTCCGACCCCTTCTTCAAACTTGGCGTGATGCCTTCGCTTACATGCCCGAACCCGGACCGTAAGTGATTTCAACACGACGGTTCTGCAGTTCGCGGACGCCATCGGCAGTCGGAACGCGCAGCTGCGATTCGCCAAAGGCTTCGCTGGTGATCCGGCCGTCGGGGATGCCGCGGCTGGACAGGTAGCTGCGAACCGAAGCGTTACGACGCTCGGCCAGACCCATGTTGTAGGTGGTCGAACCCGACGTGTCGGTGTGACCAGCCAGCATGACCGCGGCGGTGCCGCAGTTGGCGTAGGCCGAAACCGCGTTGTCGAGAATCGTCGCTGCTTCCGGAGTGATGTCCGATTTGTCCCAGTTGAAGAAGACAATGTACGGACCCGACTCACATGCCGGCGGCGGAGGCGGCGGCGGCGGAGGCGGCGGGGGAGGCGGCGGCGGCGGCGGCGGCGGGGGCGGGGGCGGTGCCGCAGGTGCGCCGAAGTTGTACTCGAGGGTACCCATCAGCGAGTGGCTGGTGAAGGTGTCTTCGAGGGTGTTGCCGGCCAAGTCGACCAGGG